>CAZVAH010000135.1:0-5684 GCA_964625035.1 uncultured Bacteriovoracaceae bacterium
GTTAAAATCTCTGCCTTGTAGGTGGGGAGCTTCACTATTTGCAGGATATTTGCCCAAAGAAATCCTTTTGATCGGACATTTAAACGTTTTTTGCAAATACATCTTGGCGAAACGAAAGGAGAAGCGATCCCTTCTGAGCCCGAAGGGCGAATAGGGATCGCCCTGGAGCAAGCCTTAGATGTATCAAAAAACGTTTTCGACAAGCAAAAAAGGATTCGGGCAAATACCCTGTTTACTATTCACTGTTTTCATATAAACCTCCATGACCTTCCAGCCACAACGAATAATGAAAATATGACATTTTCATATAAATGTACTCCAGACATTGTTTAGGAATAAATCTATTCACTATTCACTGTTTACTCTTCACTGTCCTAAGGAAGTCTTTTGTCCTCGATGCTATATCTATATCCTTATCACCAAAGCGCCATGCCAGATAGTCTCTTAGATATGACTTAAAATAAGGGGCCAGATATGGCCATGTCTGCTCAATATACAACAGATGTCTGTCATGGGTGGTATATTTTTCTAATATTATGCCCTCTTTGGCAAATGCCCTTATCACCTGATTATATACAGGCATTCTAAAGCGTCTAAAGAAAAGACAGATGGCATAAATACAAAAGAGAATGGCACATATAAAAGGTAGTAGATGTATAGCATACCTCATAACATGTGGGGCATTTAATCCTGCATACCCTGCAAAATGGATCTGATCCTCTAAAGAATAATGTATAACCCACCTGATCCACCTGAAACGGATGGCATCAATAATCCGTGCTCTAGACATGTATATATTAGATGTACCTGGCGTAGGATCTGCTATGTGCCAACCTGCGGAAGGCGAACCACCCCAGTATTCCACCCACGCATGCGCATCACAGGCACGGACTATATAATAATTACCACTAGGGTTGTACTCATGAACATAGAACCCGGTGACTACCCGTGAAGGGATACCAGCACCTTGCAGCATTACAGCCAGCGCAGAGGCAAAATGCTCACAACTCCCTCTTCTCCCCCTGAATACAAACCACTCTATGGGAGATGTATCATCTGGTATATCAAGGGCTTCCATAGAGTAGGTGCACCTATCTTTTAGATATGCTATCAATCTCCTTACCTTCACGGAGGTATTTCCTACACCTGCTTTTGTCTTCCCAAGGGAGCCAAGATTCCTCAGCCCTTCTGGCAAGGATTTGCTGCCCGGGACATCTTCATCATAAACCTTGGAGACCCAGAGCTCATATGCAGGTGGCACAGCCCCTTTCCAATAGTAGTTTAGCCCCTGGGCTGCAACATCTTCCCGCGATATATCCACAAGCCTGAAAGGGAAAAATACGTTCTCCGCACTGATGCCCGTAGGATAAATAATAAGTTTATCCTGCGCTTTTGCCCCACGTGTAAAACCTTTAGCGGGCAATAAGCGCTTGACAAACCCGTGGGCTGTTATATCTTCCAATCTTGCCCCTGCCAGATAAAATGTCTTGGGTGGATCTCCCCTCTCCCACATGATCCTCATCACAATATGAGTATCTTTCTCTACAGGAGAAGCACTCTTCAAGTTAATCTCTTCAGAAAAGCCTGTCTTCCTATCATGCGTAAGATCAAAGCCCATGATAGTAGAACATGGCCTGGGGATAATATAAAAAAGCACGCATGTAAGGGCAGTTATACCCAAGCCCACCACAAGCCAATGAAAGGTACTTACCCCTTTAGAATATTGGTCACCCTCAAAATCAAGGCCATCCAGATAATACAGGGCCACTGGTATAATAAAAACCATTAATACAAGGCCTACTAAGAACACCAGACTTATGGTGAGAATAGTTGCAAATAAAAGAGACGCAAAACTGATTCCAATTATCTGATACACTTGCCTTGTATCCTTTCTTAAGATCAACCTTAGAATAACAAGGACAACTAATATATCCCTGAGTGCAGGGATTATCATTTCCTTGCCACCAATCCATATCCTTATTACCTCAAGGCAAAATATTATCAAGGTAGCTGTGTTAACCAAAGATCGAGGGAGCAGATCATCACTGTAAAATCGCCTGTATGCAATAAGATGTACTATGGCGAGCACACTAAAGACAGGCCAGGTAACAACACCTGCAAGGCTAAGTGATAGCACCCCTGTCAGTGAAATAGCTATAGTAAAGATAGCAAGCCTAGATGTATATGATGCTTGCGCCCTCACCAAATGTTCTCCATTTAGGTTCACTGATACTCTCCACACAGGCGAGTTTACTCAATATCTCTATCTTATGCGATCGTGACAAATCAAACCCACTGAAATACTCGTTTATAGCCAGGCCAAACTCAAATCCCTTATTAAAAAATTCCAGGATTATAGAGGTGGCCTTCCCAAGTTTGGCCTCAATATCAGTCCCTGGAAGAACTACTACTATACCAGATCTGCCAGAACCCCCTTCCATTACCCTTGTTGTAAGCCCAATATGCTGTTTTTTCCACGCAATGCTAGAAAGCGAATCTCCGGGTATGTAGGTCCTTATGTGTGATATGGTATCATGGGTTTTATCTGTTCCATGGCCATCTTCAGTATTTCCCGAACCCAATAAGTCAAAACAAGGTAAAGGCTTGGGAAACACAATAATATCTGCTGCCACCTCAAAGGTGATAGATTTATCGAAGAGCCCATATGGATATGTTGTAGATACCTTTATATACTCTAATCTGACCTTTCCTCTGCGTTTAAAAGACACATCTTTATAAAAGACCTCAGGGATATCCTTTGGAAGGTAAGACGCCTTTAGAAATCCCATCTGCCCGTATAGACAGGCCTCTGATATAACCAGCCTGGAAGAGCTTCCCCTCGTATTCTTTACAGCATAGCATATCTGTACAGGCCTCCTGGCAAATATCTCTAAAGGAAGAAGCCTGTCTATCTCCAGATACCTGATATTCCGCTCAGATTCTATTCCAGAGACAATCATAAAGGCAAGCATGACAGACAACACCAAAAACAAGAGGTTATTATCAGTCAGCATGGCTATCACAATTATTATCACCAAGAAGACAAAAAATAGCTTGCCTATCTTTGTAAGCCTGAAACCTCTGGGTGGGAGGATACGCCTAAACAGGGACTGTAATAGTACTTGTGATCTCTTCCAGGACACCTGCTGGATCCGCCTCCTTTGTTATAATCCTATGGGCTAAGACAGGAACAACCATCTTTGAAACATCTCCAGGGGTAATATAGTCCCTGCCATGTATAAATGCCCATGCCTGAGAAGCCCTCTTTAAGGCCAGCCCTCCCCTTGGAGATGCACCCAGCTCTATCTTTGGATGGGCCCTTGTGCTCCTTATTATAGAGATTATATAATCAAGGATATCCTGATGTGCACTCACCTGGGACACATATGACCTCAACCTTATTATATTATCTTTATCCATAACAGGGTCAAGATTTAAGGCATGCCTGTGATCTATATCTTTCAAGATAATCTCCTTTTCTGCCTGTGCAGGGGGATAGCCTACAGATGTTTTTATGAGAAAGCGATCCAGCTGGCTCTCTGGCAGGGGAAAGGTCCCTGCAATCTCTACAGGGTTTTGTGTGGCTATTATCATAAACGGGTTTAAAAGCGAATATGTGATCCCATCTATGGAGACCTGCCCCTCCTCCATGGCCTCTAAAAGGGCAGACTGTGTCTTGGGAGAAGTACGGTTGATCTCATCTGCCAATACTACGCTTGCAAATACAGGTCCCTTTATCAAATCGGGTTCTATTGAGCCTTTGCGAAACATATGAAAACCTATCACATCAGAAGGCAGCATATCATTTGTAAACTGAATACGCCTGAAACTCAAACTTAATAGCCTGGATAAGGCAAGCCCGATCAATGTCTTACCTATACCTGGGACGCCCTCAATCAGGATATGACCGCTTGCCAGAAGTGTGCATAAGACATGCTTTACCACATCCTCCTGACCCAGGAATACATTCTGCATTTCCCCTATAATTGTATTGATACTCTCTTGAGCTTTCATCTATCTTTCTATCGAGATATGAAGAGATAACCTTAAATTAAGTTACAGGCTACCGATAATTGCCAGTAGCCTGTAAAGGATCGATAGTCAATAGCCAAGATTTTGGGTTTATTAGTAAACAGTTGTCTTTTTTTAAGTTTGAAAGTATACATGACGATATGCTTATAGCGTAGGTATAGAATTGCCCTTAGGGAGATATTACTCTGAATGAAGGCTGACAACAGATATAAAAAGATCTTCGAAAATATGGAGGAAGGGTATTACGAAGCCAATCTAAGAGGGGAATTCACGCTCGTTAATAATGCTATATACAAGATTTATGGATATACCAAAGATGGGGTTATTGGAACTGGGTATGAAAGATACGTAGATAAGGATACTGCCAAACTGATATCTGAGGCGTTTACCAAAATCTATACGACAGGCTGTCCTTTAACAATAGAATATGAGACCATAAAAAAAGATGGAACAAGAATATTTGTTCAGAATTCCGGATCGCTTCTAAAAGATGAAAACGGGAAAAACATAGGTTTTCATGGCCTGATCCTGGATATCACTGAGCGCAAGGAGGCAGAGCAAGACCTTAGAAAGAGTGAGGAAAAATATCGCACCATACTTGAAAGCATCGAAGATTGCTATTATGAGGTTGCCCTTAAAGGCTACCTTACCTTCTTCAATGATGCACTATGCACACTACTTGGATATTCAAGGGATGAATTGGTCGGGATGAATAACCGGCAGTTTATGGATCAAGAGAATGCTAAAAAGGTCTTTCAGGCATTCAACAAGATATACACCACGGGAAAACCTGCCAAAGGGGTTAACTGGGAGATCATAAGAAAAGACGGTGCCAAAAGATATGTAGAGACATCTGCATCATTAATAAAGGATCCAGAAGGCCAGATAGTAGGATTCCGTGGTATTACCCAGGATGTAACCGGGCGCAAGGAGGCAGGAATTGCCTTGGAAGCGTCCAAGATGCGCTTTGAGGCCTTATTTGAAAATGCAAATGAGATGATCATTACAACGGATGATCAGGGTTATATCTTAAGGCTTAACAAAAAGGTGGAAGAAATCTCTGGTTATCCAAGAGAAAAATTGATAGGAGAAAGCATACTAAAGATTGCTTATCCAAAGGATAGAGACAAATATATCCAATTCTGGAGGGACATGCTTGCTGGTAAAAACCCTCGTTATGAACTAAGGGCCATCTCAAAGACAGGTTATATCGGTCACCTTTTGGCGAGTGGAAGTGTTATTAAAAAGCACGGAAAGATTATTGAGATACAATACAATGCACAGGATATCACAGAAAATAAACAGGCCCAAGCTACAATAGCACATCTAAAAGACCGTCTAAAAAACATCATAGAATCAAGCCCAAACCTGATAATCTCCTTTGACAAAAAGGGGAGTATTGACATGGTCAATCCAGTAGCAGAGAGGTTCTTTAACAGGCCTGCTGCTGGGCTTAAAGGCAAACCCATTTCATACATCGACCCTTATTTGAAAAAATATGAAAGTATTATAGAAAAGGTACAAGAAAGCAAGCTGCCAAATTTTCTATCTGAAGAACACTTGAGCGATAAATCCGGGGGACTCTTTGATGTAAATATATATCCACTTACATCCAATGGAACAGAAGGTGCGGTATTTAATGCATTAGATGT
>CAZVAH010000136.1:0-5337 GCA_964625035.1 uncultured Bacteriovoracaceae bacterium
AGGGGAGATAAAGCGGGATTTCGGGAAAAAGACCTGCATACTTGGCAATATTGACTGCAGCTTCCTTTTAGTCTTTGGGAGTCCCGATGAGGTCCGCGAGAGTGTCAAGGAGACAATAGCCAAGGCTGCGCCTGGGGGCGGCTATATCATATCCTCCTCCAACTCCATCCATCCGGGATGCACACCTGAGAATTATCTGGCAATGGTGGAGGCTACACGAAAATATGGACGCTACCCTGATCTGGCAGGATCATGACCGAAAAGCAAACACTAACCCATGGTGAAAATAAACTATAATTGACAAAGCTACAAAAACCGCTGCAGTATTTGAAGCAGCACTTGAAAAGATTACAGAGATTACCATTGAACTTAGCGAGCGTTTCTTGGATGCCTGTGGGGACTCAATGCCAATCTGTTATATAGGAGACGATTTTACTACTCAGCAGGGTCTAGTGATTTAACCTGAAAAATGGCGAGAGTTTTTTTAAGCCACGTTTTGCGCGCATTATCGAAGTTGGCAAGAAAAGAGGTAAGCTTATCTGGTTTCATTCATGTGGGAATATCACAGCAGTGTTACCAGATCTCATTGGTATAGGCATAGATGTCTGGGAGACAGTGCAGTTACATACGCTTCCGATCTCAGTACAGGGATTGAAGCGTGAATATGGGAAACACATTACCTTCTTTGGTGGTGTAAACCCCCAGAGAACTACCTTTTGCTACGCCTGAACAAGTCAGGGAGGAAGTCAAAGGCTGCATTAAAGCACTTGTGGTGAGGGTGGAGGCTATATTTGCGGTCCTGACCATACTATTAACTGGGATGTACCTCCTGGAAACATGGTGGCTTTGTTTGAAACAGACTGTAATTTCCAGCAGAATGGTTATACACTGAAGAAATCCTATTAACATTGCTTAATTACACTGTTGACTCGAGGAGATTGGCTACTTGCAGCTTGATCGCCTTGATCTAATAATATATAGTATATTGAATGCCTAGCGAGGGAGATGATATGGAGCAACTCAAGGAGATGGTAAAGTCAGGTAATATAGATGACACTATCATGCATGTAAAAAGGCTTCTGGATGGTGGCACAGACCCCGAGACTCTGATGAAGGGGGCCATGATTCCAGCCATGGACGAGGTTGGAGATCTGTTCCAGAAGGGCGAGTTCTTCTTGCCCGAAATGCTGGTTGCGGGCGAGGCCATGAAAAAGGGCCTTGAGGTGTTAAGACCTGCGCTTGTCAAGAAAGGTGCCAAGCCCCTTGGCAAGATAATCATTGGTACTGTTAAGGGTGATCTTCACGACATCGGCAAGAACATTGTAGGCCTAGCACTCGAAGGAGCGGGCTTTGAAGTTATAGATCTCGGAAATGATGTGGCGCCAGAGAGGTTTGTTGCAGCCATCAGGGAGCACAACCCCCATATAGTAGGGCTTTCAGCGCTACTTACAACAACCATGATCGCCATGAAAGATACCATAGAAGCAATCAAGGCTGCAGGGTTTAGAGATCAGGTCAAGGTAATGGTCGGTGGGGCGCCAATCCGACAGGAGTTTGCCGACGATGTTGAAGCCGATTACTACGGGCCCGACTCGACCTCTGGCATGAGATACGCAAGGAAAGTGGTGACTGGAGAAGCATAGTCAGGTCTACACTCCTGATATGCCTCCTCTCCATTCCTAGCTACAGACAAGAAATTTATAACCACATTTATAAAGGAGGATTTATATGGCTAACTTAATTTTGGACGAGAGGGATCAACAATTTGTACTTCACGAAATGCTGGAGGTGGGAAAACTCTGTGAGGCTCCGTTGTATGCAGATTTTCCCAAAGATACGTTTGACATGATTCTGTCCGAGGCACAGAAATTCGCTGTTGAGGAGATATTCCCTACACTTGTCGACTCAGATACACAGGGCTGCAGCCTTAAGAATGGAGACATACGCGTGCCAAAGGCCTTCCACCGTATTTACAAACTCTATTGCGATGGTGGCTGGGGTTCCATGGGCAAGTCTCCAGAGGTTGGAGGACAGGGCGTGCCTTTTGTTATCACAATTGCAGCAAAGGAGTGGTTCATACACAACCTTGGGTTCCTGGTCTTACCGTTTCTTGGAGAAGGCGCTTCCCACCTTATAGAGGTGTATGGAACTCAGAAGCAAAAAGAAAAATACCTGGAAAAGATGATTACTGGCCAGTGGGGCGGGACCATGTGTTTGACCGAACCCAATGCGGGCACAGACGTTGGCAATCTGAGTACAAAGGCAATACGGCAGGGTGATGGTACATTTAAGATCCAGGGGACAAAGTCATTCATCACAGGCTTAGATCAAGATCTCACAGAGAATATCATACATCCAGTTCTGGCACGCATAGAAGGGGACCTTCCAGGCACAAAGGGCATTTCCATATTCATCGTCCCAAAATATATTGTCAATGATGATGGTACCCTGGGGAGGCGCAATGATTACGAAAACGCAAAGATCGAGGAAAAGATGGGTTTTCACGGAGCCCCCACCGGAACCATGAATTTTGGAGATAATGGTGAGTGCTATGCAGAGCTCCTCGGGGAAGAAAGAACGGGCATAAAGGTCATGTTCCAGATGATGAACGAAGCCCGGATAGGTACAGGTATGCAGGGGGTTGGAAGTGCATCCATAGCCTATCTCCATGCCCTTCAATATGCAAAGCAGAGGATACAAGGCCCATCAATAACTGATTTTAGAAACCCAGAGGCACCAAAGGTGCCAATCATACAACACCTGGATGTGAGACGAATGCTTTTGTGGATGAAGTCCAATGTAGAGAGTATGAGGGCCCTTATGTACTACGCGTCCTATGCTATTGACATGGAAATAATTGCTGAAGCTGATGTCGAGAAAGAGAAGTGGCATGGGCTCCTGGAAATACTCACCCCTGTTATCAAGGCATACTGCTCTGATATCGGCTTCAGGGTATGTGAGACCGCTATACAGGTGTATGGAGGCTATGGCTATTGTTCTGAGTACCCTGTTGAGCAATTCTTGCGCGATGAAAAGATTGCATCCATCTACGAGGGTGCCAATGGTATACAGGCCCTTGACCTGATAGGCCGCAAGCTTGGGATGAAAAAGGGTGCCTATTTCATGAATTTGCTTGGCGAGATGAATGCCACTATTGCCAGATGCAAGGATAATCCAGCCCTGAGTGACCTTGCAGGTGATGTCCAAGGTGCGGTAAATACCCTTGCTGACGTCGGACTTTTCTTTGCCAAATGCGGCAAGGAGGGCAAGTTCCTTGTACCTGTTGGCCATGCGTATCCGTTTCTTATGATGATGGGTAAGATAATATCCGGATGGATCCTGCTCTGGGGGGCTGGTGTTGCAAAGGAAAAACTCGATGCCTTGAGTAAGGAAAAGGGAGTGGATCCCTCTGACCAGGCAAAGTGGACAGATTTCATAAAGAATAACAAGGACGCTGCCTTCTACGCAGGTAAAATCGCAAGCGCAAGATATTTCATCAAAAACGTGCTCCCTGAAGTGGACGCAGCTGCAAGGGCTATAAAGAGTGAAGATTTGTCCATCATGGAGATCGCTGAGGAGAGCTTTACATCGTAGATTCATGAGTTGACAGGTTGTTGCCTGAATGATTAAAGAGTGACCCGTGAGGATTGCTAATGGAGGGTTGTAATGCCGATCTATGAGTTCTACTGTCAGAAATGCAATACGATCTACAGCTTCTTGTCCAGATCTGTTAATACAAAGAAGTTCCCTAATTGCCCGAAGTGTAAAGATGTCAGATTGCAACGCAAAATCTCTTTATTCGCCCCAATTTCCAGCAGAAAAGACGAAGGAGTCGCTGATAGCGACATGCCTCCCATTGACGAGGCAAAGATGGAAAAGGCGATGGCTATGCTGGCCAGTGAATCGGGTAAGATAAATGAAGATGACCCCCGCCAGGCAGCCATGCTGATGAGAAGGTTCTCTGATGCGACAGGGCTTACTATGGGGCCGGGCATGGAAGAAGCCTTAAGCCGTATGGAACGCGGCGAAGATCCCGATAAGATCGAAGCAGAGATGGGCGACGTGCTGGCAGAGGAAGAACCTTTTATTCTGGAATCAAAGGGGAAAAGGAGAAGGGGAAAATTCGGACCAAGGGTGGATGAGACCCTTTATGATCTCTAGCGCCCGGAACAATGTCCGGTCTTTGCTCTTGCCTTGAATAATATGATGAGATCTTTGGATAATATGTGTATTGTTCCGCCATCGCGGAAAGCAAATTCTAACTACTTGTAATCAACGGGATTGCTTCGTCGTCCGCTCCGCTTTAGCGGACTGACTCCTCGCAATGAATATCCGGACATTTATGCGAAGATCTCATGATTTCAGCAAAAAGCAAGGCTTAATCCCCCAGTGCTTGACCCCTTGACCCACAGGGATGTATAATGAGAAAACATCATGAATACATGAAGATAAGGAGATCATTATGACACAATCCGGACGGCTGGA
This sequence comes from uncultured Bacteriovoracaceae bacterium, assembly GCA_964625035.1. Lineage (GTDB taxonomy): Bacteria > Desulfobacterota > Desulfomonilia > UBA1062 > UBA1062 > JAGGYK01. The sequence goes on from CAZVAH010000136.1 coordinate 4,486, forward strand.
AGGTAAGGTTGCCATCATCACTGGCGCAGCCAGCGGAATAGGCAGGGCAACTGCCATACTCTTTGCCCGCGAGGGGGCAAAACTCGCCTTAGGGGATATAAATGAAGATGAGCTTAAGGGAGTTGTATCGCTCATTACAAAACATGGGTCTCAAGCGATCATGAGAAAGACTGACGTAGCCAATGAGGATGAGGCAAAGGATCTTATCGACGTGGCTCTTAAGACCTATTCCCAGGTGGATATCGTTTGCAATAATGCCGGGGTCGTAGGGGATATCTCGACAATTGACGCCCAAAATACTGCTGTCTGGCACAGTGTCTTGGATGTCAATCTTTTAGGGACAGTGTATGCCACCAAACATATTGCCATGCACATGCAGGAGAGAAGATGTGGTTCCATCGTGAATATCGCCTCTGTAGCCGGTATCCGATCAGGCGCAGGGGGTAATGCATACAGCGCTAGCAAGGCCGCACTGATTAACTTCACTCAGACCTCTGCCTGCGACTTAGGGGGATTCAATATCAGGGTGAATGCGGTCTGCCCGGGCCTTATTGAGACGGGGATGACTAAACCGGTGTTTGACTATGCCAGGCAAAAGGGTAAGGAGGAAAAATTAGGGTCACGGTGTGAATTGAGGAGATACGGAAAACCAGAAGAGGTTGCCTTGGCCATCCTATTTTTGGCAAGTGATGAGGCCAGCTATATCACTGGACAGGCTTTGCCTGTTGACGGGGGCAATACTGCCTCGCTCAATCTCCCCGGGATGAAATTCTGATAGGGGCATGGGTCAGGGCTATACTCTTGAGAAAATGCTGAATATTATCAGGGCGTTCATCACCAGGAGGTCTTTTA
>CAZVAH010000136.1:5347-5670 GCA_964625035.1 uncultured Bacteriovoracaceae bacterium
TAATAGCCTTGTGTGGCTTGGCTTGACAAGAATGTGGAGCATTATTGGCGACAAAAAACAATGATGATGAAAAGAGAGCAGAAGTAGCTCAGCTATGGGCTAAGCTATTCAAGGTTGAAATCAAACTTGAAGATATTAATTGTGACGGTTGCCTATCTGAGGGAGGGCGTCTTTTCAGTTATTGTAAGGTTTGCGAAATAAGAAGGTGCGGGATGGAAAAAGGCGTGGCGAATTGTGCATATTGTAATGAATATCCCTGTAAAAAGCTTGATTTTATCTTTAGTGCAGCACCGGATTCCAAGAAGCGACTGGATAAAATAAGG
>CAZVAH010000137.1:0-5669 GCA_964625035.1 uncultured Bacteriovoracaceae bacterium
CAAATAACCAGTTTGCCACCAGGCAGTTGTTGAGCCAGCAGGGCGGATATAAAGGTTTTACCTAAACCTACAACATCAGCCACAAATACACCATTGTATGCATCCAGAATTTTTTTGGCGGAGACAACTGCCTGTTTTTGATATTCAAGCTCCATAAAACCTTCAGGCAGATCCAGCTCAATCTCCTCATTCAAATTGATGTCTTCCTTCAGGTATTCGTAAAGCATTTTCAAGTATAGGTGGTATGGGGTGATATCTTCATTGAGCCATGTTTTCTTTTGGATGGTTTCAACATAATCTTTTGAGATATTTACACTATTTTTCCATAGTTCCTCAAATTGTTTCAATGCAAAATCAACATCGGCCTTGTCTTTTAACTCAACATTGAATTCTCTGTTTGCAACAAGCCCGCTTTCAGAAAAATTGCTGGAACCAGTGATTACCCTGCCAAAGTCCATATTGTCTTTGTTGAATCGGCTGATATAAACCTTGGCATGGATATTTTCACTGGGATAAGCGCGGAACTCCAAATTTTTTCCATTGCCGCCATCAGCGATATCTTGTTCTTTGTTCAGGCAGTCAGTTGTCAGGAATTCCAGGAATTTTTTGATCCCGATTTCAGTCTCATATGAATCTTCTGAGTCTTCCATTTCAGATGCTGTTTGTTCAATAAACATACGCTTGGTTCTACTGTGTGATTCAAAATCAAGATATCTCTGGTTTCGCGCTGTTTCTATAATCTCGTAGGCCTTTTGATCCACATTCAAGCCAACCAGAATTCTGATCTTATCAATAGATTCAAAGGATTCGTACAGCCGGTAAAATCCGCTTGTACGGAAATACCCGACTAATACATCAAAGTATTGGACATACTTTAATGTTTTTTTGAACCGGTCAATCAGTGCATACCCGGGTTCATTTGTGAAAAAAGTAGTGTCAGTGTTCATCATTTTTTTCTGCTTATACTAGTCATTCCATTAGAATCAGGCCTTTCATATTAACAATTTAACTTACCTCCCACATCTACATATGCGTGTTTTTGCACGGCATGAAATATTTATAGCACCAAACAGATATAAAATCAAAAATGTTATGGGTCTCCCTGAAGTTGTCCTAAGCGGGTGATCAGGATGAATTTTGCCCACTTCGGGTGCAATTAGTGATTTTTGAAGGGTTGGGACTTTGAGGCGTTCCTTGATAAATTCCTTCCTGCCAAGTGAGGCTAAGATTAAAAGGGTTGATATGATCTCTTTAAAAGAGTTTGAATATGTATTAAAAAAGCAAAAGATCAAATATTGGAGGTATTATGAGGCAATATAAAATTATCGTTGAGAAGCATCCGGATGGTTATGTAGCTTATCCTTTAGGACTTAAGGGCGTTGTAGTCGGTCAAGGAAATACATATGAAGAAGCCCTCTCTGATGTCAAATCCGCAATCCGTTTTCATATTGAAACATTTGGCGAAGATGTTCTGGATGTCGATCCGCCAATTCTCGAAGTATTTGTTGCTGAGGCTGGGGTTTAAGTTTAATGACCAAATTTCCCGCTGATGCGCCAAAGCGAAAAGTAATAAAAGCTCTTGAACGCTTGGGGTTTCATATAATAAGGGAGAAAGAGCATGTTTCTATGAAAAGAGAAAATGTGGCCTGGAAGTAAAACTCCCTTGACTATGCCAAATCACCCTATAATAAAAGCTTCCACATTGAGAACGATTTGTACCCAGGCCGGGATCACAAGAGAAGACTTCCTTGATGCGTATAAGAAAGGATAACAGGTTTTATGCGTTCTCATTAGCATCCCGCCCAATGTGAAATACCAGAAGAGGTTTCTAGGGGCTTACAGGTATGCCAGAATGGAACCAAATAACTTAAAGTATGAATATCCCCTACTGAATCGGATTGATTGGGCCTTCAATGCTGCCCTGGACAAACTGTTTGACAATAGGATCTGCTATATCTTTAAAGGAGCCAGGGTCTCCTTCAAAGATTATCTTCCCATTATATAACATGGCCATAAAATCTGCCAGGTCAAGGGCAACCTCTATGTCATGGCTAATGATCAGACATGTGGCCTGCGATCTGGCCTGGGTCTCACGAATAAGAATCTTTATGGCATTACTCATAACAGGATCAAGCCCTGTTGTGGGTTCATCAAAAAATAACACCTTGGGGTTTAGGGCCATGGCCCTGGCAATCCCCACCCTCTTTCTCATCCCCCCTGAAATCTCAGAGGGCATCTTGTCCTCTATACCTGAGAGACCAACCTCTTTGAGGCGCAGGTGAACCTCGCGGGCAATCTCTTCATTGGTAAGTTTTGTATGGATCTTCAATGGAAAGGCTACATTTTCACCAACTGTCATTGAATCAAGCAGGGCTGCATCCTGAAAACATACCCCAAAGGATTTCCTTGTTTGATTAAGCTCAGCTTCATTCATGCTGCTTATATCCTTACCATCGATCAGTATCTGCCCTGAATCGGGTCTGATGAGCCCAAGTGTATGCTTCAGCAACACTGTCTTGCCCGAACCACTCGGACCTATTACTATAGTAATCTTGCCTTCCGGCACCTCAAGGAAAAGGTTGTCAAGGACCTTCACGCCCTTGAATGATTTGGCCAATCCCCTGATCTCTATCATGGCTGCCCCCGCCAATCCGTAGTATACAAATCATGCCTGATATGAGCCAGCAAAGGGAAGGCCTTCCTTATCTTGCCAACATCTGTCATATCCACCCTTACCACATCTACTACCTCATCGGTGCCGGCATCAAACAAAACATCACCCCATGGAGATGCTATCATGGAATGCCCGTATGGGACATATCCCAATTCAGGATTAAAGGCAGGCTGTACACCCACCACAATACCCTGTATTTCTACCGCACGAAGTCTTACCAGCATATTCCAGTGTGCCTTGCCCGTAGATAAAGAAAATGCAGCAGGCACAAACAACACTATGATTTCCTTTTGCGCCAATATCTGGATAAGAGGGGTAAAGCGCATATCATAACATACGATCGCAGATGCCTTGCCCCATGGGGTGTTAAAGGTGTCCAATCTGTCTCCAGGCATTATCATCTCTGATTCTTTCACACTTGGAACACCTGGTGGACTACAGTCAAAGAGATGGATCTTATCATGGCTGTATATCAAAGCCCCTGTTGGATCAAAGACCATGATCCTGTTATAAAATTTTCCATCTCCTGCATCATATGGCAGGCTCCCACCAATAATATATATCCCGTGGTTGGCTGCTTTCTCTTTAAGTCTCTGTATTGCTTCCTGGGTGAAATACATAGCGCCTCGTATAGAAGAAGCTTCAAATGGCGTAATAAACATCTCAGGGAGGACGACTACCTCGGAGCCCTTCAAGGCTGCCTCGTCTATCATGTCAAGTCCCCTCGCAAGATTTTTCTCTATGTCATAACCCTGTTTTATCTGACACATCCCTACGGAAAGATATCTTTTTCTCATCTCCTAAATCCTTTCATTTAGTTGCGAGCCCTGAATTCATTAAAAAACAAAGTTTAAGATATCAGAGAACTGAGCGCTTTCATAAGCTGTTTTGAATTAGTTTCCCTTGGCACCCACATATCCATCTTGGTATCTGCTCGCCTTGCCTTCCTAATCCATGCCTTAAGGCCCCCTGGGCGGATAGGACTAAAAAACAGTTCGTTCCATGTGTTTAAATATAAAATATCCACCTCTGTTATAGAGGTTAAATGTGGGGATGCCTCCATATTGCCTATGACAAATATCTGCTTAATATCACTAGGGGCTAAAAGTGCATCCCTATCAAGCCCGATGGAAGATGCCTCAGGGATAGAAGACCTCAGTTCTGCAAGCAAATGCTGTATATCAGACAAAAACACATGTGAAGAATTAGGAACCATATTAAATACTGTAGAGGCATCAAATCTTCTATTATAAACCAGCCAGGCTATTATCGGGACTATCCTCTCTGATGCCATTATTGCATCTCCCTCACATCCCTTAGACGGCATAGCGGGGAACGTCTTCCATGTGCTGTTATTGTAGCAAAACACCAACTCCCGATAAGTAGGCTCATTTCTTAGAACCCGTTTCTCGCTTACAATCTTTCCTTTTTTGGGGACATAAAAGGCCTCCACCCTGCGCCTCAAGATCTCCATGTCGACATCCTGCTCTATTCCTGCATGTACAAGCCCTTTCTTTGCCTCTCTTATAAGAAGTACTGCTGTTTTTTGTAGATATGCATGTACCTCATCCCCAAACTTCCGGTATCTCTGCACATCCCATTCATTAAATCTATTAAGGTGTTGTATCCGCTTCAAGGACCAACCCCATGATTTTATTATATCCACCATGATCGAGGTCTTGTCCTGTCTCTGGATATTTATAAGGTCACCCGCCCTTATATTTGGTGATACCTTTATATAAAAGCACTGTCTCAATAGATCCAAGGTTTTATAATCACCTATGCCTCTATAATAATCATCTATCCTCTGAAACGCCACTATATATGGATCTACCACATCTCCAGGTCTTGAATTAACTACCTGAAATTTAAGCACATCACATAACAAACGTGCGTGATAGCCTAAGTCCATATATGTGCCAACCAATGCCATCTTCAATACAGACTTAAACGGATCATCCAGGGCCTTATGCATCTGCCAAAGGGCTGCGCCAAAAAGTTCTTGTTGGGGTATTTGCGTGATGTTGCCAAGATCTACAAAATCATCGGTGACAAAACCATCTATGTTATAAAGCGTGTGAGATGCCTGGTCATACACCTCGGTATCAATAAACGGCGGGACTATCCACCACAGGGGAATCCTTCCCTGAATAAGTGTCATAGTACGATAGAATTCCTCTTTTAAGAGGACCTTTAATGCAGCGCCTGCTCCTTCCTGAGATATCGCACCAAATTCATTGGCCTGTATCTTTAGGATGTCCATCAAAAAGAACCGGGCTTTTACAGGAAATAGAGTTTTAATCCAGCGCTGTAATTGTTTAACCTTTGTCTCCAAAAGATGCAGCCTGGCATCTCCAATGGCCGGCGCATCTATAACCACCCATATATCATAATCAGAATCTTTAGTCTGACCTACACTTCCTACGCTACCAATAGTAAATATCCCCTCTATATCCCTGTGTAGAGGAAGATCGTCCTGGATATTCGTAAATTTTATATGGGTTGATAAAAATTTTTCTAATGTCTTTATAGATTCAGTGGTCCACTTCATAGTCTTTATTCCACAAGGGCATGTTTCATCCTGGACATAACCTGGCAGATCAGGGTGATTGACATGAAGAAGGATTGGTACTAACTTAAGTATAACCTCCCCACCTACAGGGTCATTCTTAAGGAAGATTCCCTTCTTGTACCGATTATAATGATTAAATGCCCTCACTCCTGCCGAGAGCAATTCTCCAAGCTCTTCCATCTACTATACCTTATCGCTATATGGAGAATTCAACTTTAGCTTCTGCCAGAGCAAAATGGCTCCAAGAATTACCATAACAGTGCATAATAATTGGCCCATTGTAAACAGACCAAGGATAAACCCGAACTGGGGATCAGGTTCTCTGAAAAACTCCAGAAAGAACCGCATACTTCCATAACTGATAAGAAATACAGCCAAAAGAATACCATGGACAGACTTATGCTTACTGAATCTATATAAGAT
>CAZVAH010000138.1:0-5640 GCA_964625035.1 uncultured Bacteriovoracaceae bacterium
CAATATTATTAACTGGAAAATTTTCCGTATTTGCCAATATACGCTTATATTGCCGAAAATCTTCCTTATTTGCCTTTTCCGCAATACCGATATATGGCAAATATACAGAATTACTGAACCCACAATTTGCCGGCATTATGGCTCATAATGCTCATGCGGACACCCATTAAAAGGCAGGGCAAACCTCAAATATTGGACCATACCGCCTCCCCAGATGATACCTTAATCCACAGATTTCGCAGATTACACGGATTACTCTAATCACTTGAAGGGCGATGCGAAATCTGTAGGGTTTAATTCCCCGTGGCTTGCCGCGGGGCAGTTCATTTAAAGATGCATTTTTTTACTATACTAGCGGAAAGCTATCTTGTGAATTAAATAGGTTTAAAACACTCGGGTTCAATTATCGCCGCTTGTAAGGGCTGGATTGTCAAGATATGAATGTACCATAGCAACTACTGGCATCAAACAGGGATCATGGTGGGCGTCGTATTCTACAACAAACCTCTCACCTGCAAAATATATCACTACAGGTCTGACTCCCTCCCATTTCTCTACACTGCGGGATCTATATTCGGATATTGTCATGTCAACTCCCTCTTCTAACCTAGACGCTCTATGAATTTTTATCGGCTGATTCTGAGATCCCTTAAGCCCTGAAACCCATACTCACTTAAGCCCAAAGACCAGGGAAAAACGACTAAACCCACCTTTTAATTTTTGGTGAACATCCCTTTCCTCTGGAGATTTCATAATATTCTTACCCAGATACATCAAACACTGGGAAAGCTTACTATTTGGATAGAGACAACTCAAAGGCTGTCTTTTAGTCTCTGCCTTCCGAAGAATCTCTTTGTCATAGATCACCCCACCTAAATATGCAGGCTTTACATTAAATATAGTTTCCATATTATTTACCTTCTCATCTGCTATCTGACATATTCTGTTGTAGAGGAATACAGCTTGTTTTAGGTTAGAGACCTGATTCATCACAACCCAGGGCACGTAAGACTTTCTGGGTTCATATCCTTCTACCTTATTAATAAGTTTTTCTTCTATTGTCTTGAAACGATAAAAAGATGCCTTTATGCAGGCATACCCCGCTATAATATCCTGGGGAGTAGTAACGATTATAATCTCATCAGTTGCAAGGGCAAAATCCATAACAACCATAGAAATTCCTGCGCTCAAATCAAATATGGTAAAATCATAATCTTTGCTAACCTTATCGAACTGCCTTATAAACTTAGAACGCTGAACATAGTTCAAGTTTGCCAGTTTAAATTCACCAGAAATCCCACCTATAAGGTCAAAACCCAGTGGGGTCTTTACTATTACATCCTTTAAAGACCTCTCCCCAAGAAAAAAATCGTAGAGGGTATATTCAGGGAATACAGCCATCTTATTAGAAATATCAGCATTACCCAGATCTGCATCAACAAGGAGTACCTTTTTCCCGCTATCTCCAATAACCTTGGCCAGATTTATAGAAATATGGGTCTTCCCTACACCACCTTTATTGGAAATTACGGAGATGGTATGACCACTCCTTACTTCCTCTAAGGCCTTATAGTCAGAATCAGGTGGATAATATCTATTAATAGCCCTTAAAATAGCCTTCTCTTCAGCCACTGCTGGGAACACCTCTTTGCCCATATGAAAGTCTAAAGCGTTTTTCATATCCTTATCTAATGGATTACTCATAGCAACCAAAACCCCACCATTTAGAAACCTTACAGGTATGCTCAGGTAGTTGCGGGCAAAGATCTCTTTTAAAAGATTCAAACACCTCCCGTCTGGCTCTTCCTTATCTATATCTATATATGGAACACCAGCTCTATAAGCAAACGTTTTTATATCCTCACCTTGATTCATAAACCCCTCTAGGGAGATATTCGGAAAATACAACGTGATCCTTTAATCTTTTTTATCTAGTATCTCCTTAAGGGAAGATAAAAGGTTGAGGGCATCGATAGGTTTCATGTGATCCAAGTCAAGATTTGTTATCTTTTCTATAATAGGCAAGCCTTGCGAACTAAAAAGACCCAACTGAACAGGGCTATCCTTATATTCTCTCTTGGGGACAGGTCTCCTCTTCCTCCCAAGAGAGGCCAAAACGGCTTCAGCACTATCTATTACATCACTTGGAACCCCTGCCAATTTAGCAACATGTATGCCATAGCTCTTACCAATAGCCCCACGCCTTAGTTGTCTTAGGAATATAATCTTCGAGCCATCATCTTCTACCGCTATGTGAAAGTTTTTAATCCCCCTATGTCTTCGGGCCAGATCGGCAAGCTCATGATAATGAGTCGCAAAAAATGTCCTTATCATACATTCATCTAAATATTCTGCAACAGCCCAGGCGATAGACATGCCATCATACGTGGAGGTCCCTCTGCCTATTTCGTCTAAAATTACGAGACTTGAGCTTGTTGCATTATTGAGTATATTTGCTGTCTCACTCATCTCCACCAAAAATGTGCTTTGACCCGCTACAAGATTATCCAGTGCGCCTATCCTTGTAAATATCCTATCAGCAAGACCAATTCTGGCCTTCTTGGCAGGGACAAAAGACCCCATTTGAGCCATTATGGTTATAAGGGCGATCTGCCTCATAAACGTGGATTTCCCGGCCATGTTAGGCCCAGTAACAAGATGAACTGTATCTCGCTTGCCATCAAACACCCCATCGTTTGGTATAAATTCACCATCCTTTAGCACCCTCTCTACAACAGGATGTCTTCCAGCCCGTATCTCCATCCCCCTCCCGATATAAACCTCTGGTCTTGTATAGTTGTTGTGAATGGAGATCCATGCCAAAGATTGCATCGCATCTATTATGGCCAGGCAGTTTATCCTCTGTTGGAGTTCAGAGATATGAGATGTAATATAATCTGTCAATTCACTAAAGATCTTTGCCTCTATGTTTTTTATCGCATCCTGGGCCCCGAGTAGCCTCGCTTCATAATCCTTTAACTCAGGGGTTATAAACCTCTCTGCATTTGATAAGGTCTGTTTGCGAATATATGTATCCGGAATACGAGAAAGATTCGCCTTTGTTACCTCTATATAATAGCCAAAAACCTTGTTATAACTTATTTTCAATGAGTTGATCCCAGTGCTGGCTCTCTCCTGCGCCTCCAAAGAGGCAATCCACTTTCTGGAATCCCTCTTTATGGCCCTAAGCTCATCAAGCTGGCCATCCACACCATCTGCAATCACATCACCATCTGCCACTCTATGAGGCGGATCAGGTACGATTGTAGCCTTTATCCGCATGGATACTTCATCCATTGGATCTAAATTCGCCCATAAATCCCTCAATACATGAGATTTCATATTTGCGATCATCTCTCTTATCCGGGGCACTACATCAAGACCTTCAGAAAGCGCCAGCACGTCTCTAGGCGAAGCCCTATCTGCTGAAATTCTACCAATAATCCTTTCCATATCAAAGACCCCGTTCAAGGCATTCCTTATGCCACCCATTATATCCATATGTGCTGCTATCTCTTCGAGGGCATCTAACCTTTTATTTATCACATCTGGATCCATAAAAGGGAAAGCAAGCCAATCACGCAGCCTTCTCGCACCCATTGCAGTAATAGTATTATTTATTACCTTAAAAAGACTCTCTGTCGCTCCTTGTGCAAGCGGCTCAAAGATCTCCAGATTGCGCTTTGTATTTGTATCAAGGATCATATATTTGCCTGGATTATAATACTTAAGCCTTATGATATGCTTTAAGATGCCTTTTTGGGTATTTTCTACATACTCCAAAATCATGCCGGCTGCTATTCCAGCATGCGTATACCCCTTAAGGCCAATACCTTCTATCCCAACTGTCTTAAAGTGCGAGGCCAATATAGCGCTGGCCCTTTCATAATCCAGGCCTTCATCTATCTGTGTAACATAAAACCCATCAGGAACTATCTCTTTATCCATCACTAAAATCTCGCTCGGAGAGATACGATTGATCTCATTTATAAGATCTTGATAGGATGAGACCTCAGTTACCCTGAAGTCTCCTGTCGAGATGTCAAGAAAAGCAACGCCAAATTCTTTCTTCCCCCTGCATATAGCCATGAGATAGTTGGCACTTTCGTCAGGCAGATGATCATCATCAAGTAATAACCCTGGAGTTATTACCTGAACAACCTGCCTGGGAACAAGCCCTTTTGTATACTCAGAACCTTTTCCTTGCTCACAAATAGCAATCTTTTCCCCTGCATGTATAAGCTTTGATATGTACGTTGATGCACTCTTTACCGGGACACCACACATGGGTACCGGGTCTTTTTTGCCTTTATCCCTGGTAGTAAGGGTAATCCCCAACATCTTAGAGGCCAGAGTGGCGTCATCATAAAACATCTCATAAAAATCTCCCATACGATAAAACAAGATGGTACCTTCATAATTCCGTTTTATACCTAGATATTGTTGCATCATGGGAGTAATGCTACTCATTTATCATCCCTTGCCTTATCCGCTTGAGGCGAATCTCTTTTTCTTTCTTTTCTTTCATCTCCTTTAATGTCCTTTCCTTTAGTCGAGTCACAAACCTATCTGTATTCATATAAGGCAGGTTCGTGGATAAAAATGAATCTTTGATTGCATCTTTGACCTTACCCTATTCATGCGTGTGTACTGCTGATTTTTCAAATGTCCTCTTCCTTGTAATACAATCCCCGCAATATGACCTGAGCTCAGTCTCATTTCCATCCAAGGGCAACAAAAGAGTAAATACGATTCGTATCATATATAGATCACCGGAAAGAGGTACAGTTTTATCCTCAATCTTCAATATAACACCATTGTCTAATCGCATCTCACCTTTAAGCATTCCTTATAAATAATACCAGGAGCATCCTAAAATCAAGGCCTGTCTGCATGGTGCAATGTACAGGCATGCCTATTACAAGATAGTACGTTTATATGAAAATAGGGGTCGGGGATCAGGGGCCAGTTTTCAGGGATGGATGTTTCCCTCATCCCGGGCATGTTTTCATCCTTTCCGTCCACTCCGCCTTTGGCAGACGGAGCGGATAAGGCATGAGAGTTTGTATAAAAACAATTTGATGTTTCTTGGAAATCTGTTAATCTTTAACAGTAATTTTTGGGAGGGAGCAAATGAAATCTTTGCGCAAAGAACTTTGGTTCAATACGGAAAACAGGGTGGAGTTTATAAATATAACCCCAATGGTTGAAGAGACCCTGAGAGAAAGTGGCATCACCGAGGGCATCTGTCTTGTAAACGCAATGCACATCACGGCCTCTGTGTTTATCAATGATGACGAATCAGGTCTTCACCATGATTATGCCATATGGCTGGAAAAACTGGCTCCTCATGAGCCTGTATCACAGTACCATCATAATGTAGGCGAAGACAATGCAGACGGACATATGAAAAGACAGATCATGGGAAGGGAAGTGGTTGTGGCCGTTACTAATGGAAAGCTCGACTTTGGCCCGTGGGAGCAGATTTTTTACGGTGAGTTTGACGGCCGGAGAAGAAAACGTGTGCTTATCAAGATCATCGGGGAATAGTAAAAGATAGTCGTGAGTTGGGAGTTGGGAGTCCCCAAAAAAGTCGACTATCGAATATCTTTTACCCCTAATCTGGATTAGTAGACAATT
>CAZVAH010000139.1:0-5563 GCA_964625035.1 uncultured Bacteriovoracaceae bacterium
AAATATTAATGAAATCGAGAGTAATCTTGAAGTAATCGAGAGGCAAAGAAAATTAGATCCATAATTACCTCATGATTTATATAGGGACTAGAACTTTTAACCCGTTGCCTTTTGCCTGTAACCCAAAACCCAAAACTCCGCCTCCATCCTTATCACTTGACTATTGCTTGTTTATTAGCGTAATTTACCTGACATGAGTAAATATGATCTTGCCCTTGTACTTGGTGGTGGTGGTGTGAGGTGTATGGCCCATGTTGGTGTCTTTAAGGCATTAGAGAGGCAGGGGATAAAACCTGATCTTATTGTAGGCAGCAGCATCGGTTCTGTAGTAGGCGGCGTGTATGCCTACAAAAACGAAGTAGAATTTTTAAATAGATTTGCGCTAAAATTTTCCAATAATCCTGTTGTAAAGAGAATAGAAAGCTCTTTGACAACGAACCCTAATAAGTTGCTGTCCAAGCTAGCCTCGTTTTTTTTCTTCAGCATGGGCTTTGTCCATGCATTTTGGAATCAGGGTTTTGTATCAGAAAAATTTGTAAGGAATGCGTACAGGGATGTGGTAGGAAAGGGTGTCTTAAGCTCTCGCCAGTTTTATCTCGAGAATTCAATCATCCCTTTTGCAGCACTGGCAACAGACATAAAATCTGCTAAGGCTGTGATAATCACAAAAGGGGACATACCCAAGGCTATGTATGCATCCAGTGCCATGCCAGGTGTGTGTAAGCCGGTAGAGTATATAGACAGATCCTTAATGGATGGAGGCATTATAAGTATCTTACCTGTCATGGCGGCCCATGTCTTAGGTGCCAACAAGATTATTGCTGTGGATACAGAGTCCGAGATAAGGCCTCCCAGATACAATAACGCCATAGAGGCACTTGACATAGCGTCTACAATAAGGGGTTACAGGTGGAATATACTGGAAAAATCATTAGCTGATATAGTCATATCGCCAACGTCTATAAAAAAGTATGACTGGTATAGATTTAGCAAGGCCCCTGAGTGTATAGATGCAGGATATAACGCTATTACTGAGAGGATAAATGAGATAAAAGATGTAATAAGTGCTTCACCAAATAGAGAAAAACAGGATTTAAGAAGGTCTTTAAAGGAATTTTATCCATATTCTATAATATAATAATAGTCTATTAGAGACTAAAGGAGCATTGTTTTGAAAAGGGCATTTAGTACAATACCAAAGGTAGATGTTATATTAAATGAATCCGCTTTATCCGGGCTTCCCTATTCAAGGGATATCATCAAGATGAATGTGATAAGGGCCATAGAAGATATACGTGCATCTATCGAGTCTGGTCGGACAGCTAAGAGCCCTGATGCGGCTCAAATCGCATCTATTGTTGCGCATACGATTCAAACTGTAATGGAGGGAAGATTAAAAGGGGTTATAAATGCAACAGGCGTAATAGTCCATACAAACTTAGGCAGGGCCCCACTTGCGAAAGAGGCTATAGAGGCCATAAATGATGTAACAGGTAGGTACTGTAACTTAGAGTATGATTTAGAAAAGGCATCAAGGGGTTCTCGCCAGGACCATATAAGGGGAATAGCTGCTCACTGTTTTGGTTCAGAAGATGCCCTTGTGGTCAATAATAATGCAGCTGCTGTCTTGATTACGCTTGCCACCATAGCCGGCGGCAAGGAAGTAATTGTCTCCAGAGGAGAGCTGGTTGAGATAGGAGGGTCTTTCAGGATGCCGGATGTGATGGCATCAAGCGGGGCCATATTAAAGGAGACAGGGACTACCAATAAGACTAAGCTATCTGACTATGAAGAAGCCATTACAGAAGATACAGCCCTTATAATGAAGGTTCACCAGAGTAATTTCGCTATTGTGGGCTTTACCGAGGATGTGAGTATAAAAACCCTGGCAGGGCTTGCCCATAGAAAAGGCCTGCCACTGTTTGTGGACATGGGATCAGGCATACATCTCCCTCTTGATGATGTGGGAATACATGGCGAATGGACAATCAAGGAATGTCTTTCCCAGGGTGCTGATATAGTATCGTTTAGCGGGGATAAGGTGCTTGGCGGGCCTCAGGCAGGTATTATTTTGGGCAGGCAAGATCTGATATCCTCTATTGCCAAAAATCCGTTGCACCGTGCCATTCGTATAGACAAACTTACGATCGCGGCGCTGGCCGCAACATTGAGGCTATTGGCCAAGGGCCAATATGCGGCAATTCCTGTATTAGGGATGATATATGAACCACTAACTGATGTGAAAAAAAAGGCAATCCACCTAAAAGACAGCATGGATTTCTCAGGTTCGGAGGTTATACCTACCAATACTGTTGTAGGTGGTGGTGCTGCACCCACAAAATCTATACCATCATTTGGTGTTGTTATTTCCACTCCCAAGGCAGAAGAGATCCATTTAAGATTGAGGCAGGAAGATCCTCCTGTAGTATCGCGCATCGAGGAAGCAAGACTTATATTTGATATGAGGACAGTGGACAAAACCCAGGTAGATCTCCTTGCAGATAAGATAAAGAAGGCTTTTTCAGATGTCATATAAGATAGGCATAGCCCTAGGCGGGGGTGGGGTAAGAGGACTTGCCAACATAGGGGTGTTACTTGCCTTACAAGAAAATGATATTGTCCCCAGCATAGTCGCAGGCACCAGCATGGGGGCTATTGTGGGCTCAGTATATGCAGATACCCTAAGTGCAGTTGAAACAAAGGATATTATAGAGGGATACCTCGGGGGTGAAGAGTTCCAGAAAAAGGCACAGCGCTTTAGCATGTCATCAGATATGGATAAGGGTTTTCTGGATAAGCTTTTTTTGACAGCAAAGAAGGGTTATTTCTATTACAGGACTTTATTCAGGAAGTCTGTCATATCGCCCGAGGCATTCTTTATGGAGATGGATGCCTTCATACCTGATAAGGATTTTTCAGAATTAAAGATAGCGTTTGCATGCGTTGCCTTAGATATAATATCAGGCTATTCTGAGATCTTATATTCAGGCCCCATAAGACCTGCTATAAGGGCTTCAAGTGCAGTGCCAGGGATATTGCCCCCTGTGAAGATAGAAGACAGGAGATATGTAGATGGCGGATGGGTCGAGTCTGTACCTGTCTCAGCAGCTAAATCCTTAGGCGCTGACTTTGTTATTGGAGTGGATGTATCAAGAGAGATCACCCCGGTCGATTATGATGCTGAGATAAAGAACAGCATGGATATTTTATACAGGTCTGATGATATAGCCAGGTCTATTATGAATACCTACCGTACAAGGGAAGCAGATTTTGTAATACACCCTGATGTAGGCTCTGCCCACTGGTCTGATTTTGACAATATGGATGCCTATATATCATCTGGTTACAGGGCTGCCAAGGATGTTATCCCGGCGCTGGTAAAGGCAATAAGACTAAGAAGGATTAAGAACATCCTGTGGAAGAAAAGATAGAGATTACCACAACACGGGAAGACAGCGGTATGCGCATGGATTTATTCCTTGCGCGGCATGCATCAATTACACGCTCTGCTGCTACCAGATTGATCTCAGAAGGCCTTGTGGATGTAGAAGGATTTCATCCCAAGCCATCTTTGAAGGTAAGGGAGGGCATGATAATCCATGTTGTCATGAAGAAACCTCAGGCGCCTTATCTTCCTGTACCGCAAGACATCCCTTTAAATATTCTCTATGAGGATGCCCATATTATTGTCATAGATAAGCCAGCAGGCCTTGTGGTTCATCAAGGGGCAGGAAGAACTGATCATACCCTTGTAAATGCCCTTATTGCTCACTATCCTGAGATCGTAAGTGTTGGCAGTAAGGAAAGGCCGGGCATTGTTCATCGTCTTGATAAACTCACATCAGGGGTAATGGTGATTGCAAAGACACCAGATGCATATCACACACTTTCCCTGGCATTTAAACTGCACGCACATGAAAGGATTTACCGTGCAATATGCTATGGCCACATGCCTCAGGCCAAAGGATGTATCCGCACATTATTGAACAGGCATCCCAAAGACAGAAAAAGGATGAGTTCCAAGGTTACTCATGGAAGGGAGGCGGTGACCTATTGGGACGTTGTTAAGAGATGGGATGGTTTCTCTTTGTTGAGCCTGTCTCTTAGCACAGGCAGGACCCATCAAATACGAGTACACCTAGCTGATATGGGAAACCCTGTAGTCGCAGATCCTAAGTACGGTGGCAGGAAGAGGGTGAATAATGTGGAGGATCCTGTCATCAGATCATATATAAAGGGTTTGGACAGGCAGATGCTGCATGCGTATAAATTGGGGATTAAACATCCAATATCAGGGGAATGGATGGAATTTGTCTCTAGTTTGCCAGATGATATGAAAACACTTGTAGATTTGCTAGACCAAAAGGAGTCAGGGAGTTAAGAGTTATAGAGTTTAGGAGTTAAAAAGTTGGGAGTTGAGGATTGAAGAGTTAGAAAAAATATCTATTAATACCAAGATGCAATCTCAGCCTTAGCTTGCTTCGCTGCGCTCGTCCGCCATTGGATATTATGCAAGTGTCTCGATCTACCATAGGCGTAACTGAGGCACTCCCAACTCTAAACTAAAATTCATTTGACATTATATCATTAGTTGTCGATTATTAAATTATGTATAGATTTGGTTCCATTCTGGGCAACATAAATCGAACAATAGCACTGGTTATCAAGATTAGGGATAAATGGTCAGAGATAGCCGGTGATGTTTTGGCATCGCATAGTATGCCTGTGCGCGTGAAAGGCACGAAGCTATATGTCGTATGTGATTCTCCAATGTGGGTGCAACAGGTAGGCCTCCTTACCCCTCAGATTACCCCGAGGATAAAGGAATATGCAGATATTCATATAGATAAGATAGATTCCAAATTCGGGATGTTGCAAAGAGGCAATAAAGAAAAACATGTCCATCACAAAAAGAAGATTGATCCCCCTGATATAGATCCGGCAGCGGTTACGAGGATAAAAGACCAGGAGTTAAGGCGATGTGCTGAGAAACTTATGCAGATAAAGGATAAAGGGTGATGAGTAAAAAAATATCAGTCGTATCTTTGGGAGTTGTTGTTGGTTTCCTTGTAATACTATCTTTGTGGTATGCATCTATCAAGGGGTATATTCCCATTACATATAAGGACATCAAAACCAGGCATGAATTTATCAAATTCCTGGACTCACCCAGGGATGATATGCGCGGTATAAAGATAAATCAGCACCTGTTAAATATAGGGAAAAGGCCGTCTTTGCAGATTTTGGGAGATTTTGAGAGACCTTTTTATTTAGTAAGGCCATACAGGAAGATTAATCTAATCCCGGTAAATATGACAAAGGCTGAGGTGATAGATTTTTGTCTCAACATTTCAGGGGATGAATTTAATACACTTAAAGACAGGGTAAATTCTAAGAAAGATATTGGCCCCGTGTGGAGGGGCAGGGTAAAGGACTACAATATAGAGATCGTAAGGATAACTTCATTTAATTATTTTGTATATGGCCTGAAAAATAGGCCTCTGTTTGTGTCACAGGTGGAGCTATCTAAAAAGCTTGGTATGACAGATAGTGAGATTATTGG
>CAZVAH010000140.1:0-3977 GCA_964625035.1 uncultured Bacteriovoracaceae bacterium
CGCAGCAAGAAATCGGGGAATCAATCCGCCGAAGCGGACGCGAAGGCGGATTGAAGAATGATGGAAAATATAAATGAAGAATAAAACGCACAATAAAAACATGTCAGTTCTTTCACATGGCTTGCAGCAAGCAATAAAGGAGGGTTTAGATGAGTGGTATTTCATATGACCCAGTATTTGATGTCATCTTTAATCCCGGAAGCATAGCTGTCTATGGTGCATCATCAAAGCCCATGAAATCGGGCAATATCTATTTTACGCAACTTATAGAGGCTGGCTTCCCTGGAAAGCTCTACCCCATAAACCCATCTGAGACAGAGGTAGGAGGCCTACCTGCCTATAAGTCTCTTCAAGAAACGCCAGGCCCAGTTGATTATGTGATATCATGTGTTCCCAAGTCACAGGCGCTTGCCATGATGGAGGATTGTGGCAAAAAAGGAGTGAAGGCAATTCAGCTTTTTACAGCCGGCTTTCGCGAAACAGGCCTTGAAGAAGATATAAAACTTGAAAAAGATATGGTCAGGATTGCTCACAAATATAGTGTGCGGATCATTGGGCCGAACTGCATAGGGTGCGGCTGCCCGTCAAAAAAGATACCCTATGGTATGACACCGGTTTTACCTCTTCCAGGGGGGCTCGGCTTTTTCTCCCAAAGTGGCGGCCATGCAGCGGCGCTGGTTATGCAGTCTCCAATATGGGGAATTGGGTTCAGCAAGATAATAAGTTTCGGCAATGCATGTGACTTAAACGAGTCAGACTGCCTTGCATACCTGGCATCTGATGCTGACACAAAGGTTATTGGTTCTTACCTGGAGGGGGTTAAAGACGGCCGGAGATTCTTTGAAGTTATACGTGAGGTTAGCCGGATAAAACCGGTAGTCATATGGAAGGGGGGACAAACATCAGCTGGAAGACATACAACACACTCCCATACTGGATCTCTGGGCGGTGACTATTTAATATGGGAAAAGGCAATGCAACAGGCAGGTGCAATCACACCATCGGACTTTCAGGAGATGGCTGATACACTCCTTGCATTTCTCCACTGTCCAAAGGTGCCAGGGAAAAACATATCTGTAATAACAGGGATGTTTGGTGGTGGTGGTGGAATCAGCGTTGAAGCAGCTGATATCGCTGCTAGGCAAGGGTTTACTACACCCATGCCCTCTGAGATGGCAAGAAAGAGGATTGCATCTCTCCTTCCAAAGGCAGGCACCATCATTCGAAATCCAATCGATTTGGGAGCCCCTTTCAATATGGACGTGCTCTACCAGGTTGTTGAAATTATCTCCGATGAAAAAGAAATCGATATGATCCTCATCCAGGACTATATTAATATGTTTGGCATGTTGGTGCCAGATGAAAAAGAGCTCTTTGATTTTCTTACTAAACTGGCCACCTTAGGCTATGAAAAGAAAAAACCGATTGTCTTTGCCTGGTCTGCCGGGGAGACAATAGCCAGGCTGCCAATATTTCAGCAAAACCTTCATCCAAGAGGTGTGCTTGTATATCCATCGCTTAAGCGAGCGCTTCACGCACTGAATAATGTGTATATGTACTATACCCGCACTTCATATTTAAAGAAGAGGAGATAAATGTGAAAAGATATTGGAAACATCTTGGATCTCAGAAGATAGGGGAGACCCGTATCTTAAGCTTAAGGCAAGATAAATATCACTTTTTGCCCAATGATATAATAAGAGACTTCACAGTCTTAGAATTTAATGACTGGGTAAATATCATTCCTATAACTGCAGATGGTGATGTGGTTATGATCCGCCAGTATCGCATAGGTATGCAGGAAGAGACCATAGAGATACCAGGTGGGGTGGTGAGCCCTGATGATGTGAGCCCAAAGCATGCGGCTGTCAGGGAAATGCAAGAGGAGACAGGCTATTTTAGTGAAGATGTCATACATATAGGCACTGTCCACCCAAATCCTGCTATACAAAACAACAAATGCCATACATACCTTGCAAGAGATGCCTATCTTAAATCAGACCAGATTCTGGACCCCACAGAGGCCATAAAAATAGAGCTCTTTAAAAAAGAGAATATATTTGAGATGATCAAAAATGCAGAGATCACACATGGATTAGTGATCTCTGCATTTGCCTATCTTATGCTATATGAAAACAGCAATCAGCTCTCAACGATCAGCATTCAGTAAAGAATAAAATTTAGACGAGTTCATCAACTTTTATTGATTGTATCTCCCTCTAGCCCTTTGCCTCCTTCTTCTCTCTTGACCTGAATATCTTGACAAATGTAACACCAAGACCACCATAGAGCACAACCACCCCTATTATTAGCATTATCCATGCGCCAGCACTCATAATTCTCTCCTTTCTCTAAATCCAAGCTTCATCGCAACAGCAATAATAAACAACACCTCTATCATGACCCATCCTCCTACCATCACAGCCCACAAAGGATAGCCACCGTATGATTCTTTCAGCTCTGAATAGAAACTTAAATTTATGGAAACGATAATTATTATAGGTGTTATCCATTTAACGCATATGGTCCACCACTTTCCTACATTTATATCAGAATATCTGTTTATATCTGCTCTGAACTCTTCAGGGTTGTATATCCACCCAATCAGGATCGCCTCCATAAGACCTACCACAATGAGGCCAAAACTGTTTGCCCAGTGGTCAACAATATCGAGCCAATACAGTCCTCCCTTTGTGCAGTATATAAGGCCTGCCAAGAAACCAACGATGCACACCAAGAGTGTAACGGTCTCCCTCTTGACATTCAATTGATCCTTAAGCCCTGTCACAATGCCCTCTACTAAAGAAAAGGCCGAGTCGATCGCCAACGTAAGCAAGGTAAGGAAGAATACCACACCAAAGATGGCCTGAACCACCACCCCTCCGGGGAGCTGAGCAATCGCTGTTGGAAAGATAACAAAGGCAAGGCCAACACCTGCCCCTGCGACCTCGCTCACAGGCTGCCCTGTTGCCTGCGCCAAATACCCCAGGGTAGAGAATACAGCAAAACCTGCAAAAAATGATATGCCACAGTTGGAAAGGCCTGTAACAAATGCATTGCCTGATATGTCTGAATCCTTTGGCATATATGAGGCATACGCTATCATTATGCCAAAACCCAGTGAGAGCGAGAAGAATATCTGGCCATATGCGGCCAGCCATACCCTTGGATTGGCAAGCACCGAAAAATCAGGATTTAAATAGAAATTCAGGCCAGATGCAGCTCCATCAAGGGTGATCCCTCTGACAAACAGCACAAAAAGCAATATAATTGGGAGTGGCACTGTCCACATCACTACCTTTGAAACAACCTTAACGCCCTTAAATATTATAAAATACATGATTATCCACATAATAAGTAAGGCAATAACAATAGGTGTCACTAGCCCCCCAAGTTCGCCCACACCGCCGGATAAGTGAAGCACATCACCGAAGAAGAAATCCTTTGCACCTCCTGCCCACGCAACACCAAAAGAGTGATAAAGGTACTTGCATACCCATGCCATAACAACAGAATAGTAAGAAACGATCACAAACGATACCAAAAGGGCGAACCACCCAATAAACCCTGATCCTTTCTTAAACCCTTCAAATGCCTGCGCAGGCCCCTTTTGCATCTTTATGCCTAAATTATACTCCAGCATAAGTAGGGGTATCCCTGTAGTAAGGAGTGCTATGAGATAAGGTATCAAAAATGCTCCGCCTCCATTGTCATAAACCATGTATGGAAAACGCCATACATTCCCAAGACCCACTGCTGATCCCACAGCCGCCATGACAAAGACCGAACGAGAATTCCATCTCTCTCTTGCCATAAATCCCCCTCCATATTTTATATGTTATGTAAGGTTATCATAAAACTTAATAATACTATAAACTTATCAAGAGCCCATGTCAAACAGGATTTCTAAAGCTCACAAAATTTGATGGTTTCGTAAAAAGCTCCGCTATGCCGACACGTCGGCATCATAATGAAAA
>CAZVAH010000140.1:3987-5559 GCA_964625035.1 uncultured Bacteriovoracaceae bacterium
TCAAATTTAGCTCTTGCCAAATAATTCCTGTTAGAATAAACTTATAAACAATGGGGGATACTAAGATTGCTTCTCAGCTTTCTTACATGAAAGGGCTGTCCCTTGATCTGCCATTTGTACGCTTGCGCTATCTAAAGATAGAAGGGAACGCCTACAATAGAAGTCAGTCTGCACAAAAAACAGACGGTTTTATCCCGGATATAAAAAATAGCAGGTTGCAAGGCAGTGTAAGGATAGATAATATTACATCACCTGAAATACCTACCCTTGGGCCTGATCCTATGGTATCAAAGGCATCTGTTATCCATGAGCTGGCTTATGGGAGAATCGAAGTAAACACCTCTTTACCAAGAGAGAAGACCTATTATAGCCCACAACTCGTCTATAGGGATCAGAGTCTGGATATAATAGCATAACATAACACAAAAGGAGATACCTGCAAGTGGTAGGCATAATTGCTGATCCTGTATATATGGAACATGATACAGGGAGCTACCACCCTGAGAGCCCACTGAGACTTCAATATATATATAGCCTTTTTACCAGACCAGATCCTGATATAATAAAGATTGAACCTGTAGCAGCCAGCGAAGAAGATATCATGTTAAATCATAAAAAGTCATACATCTCTATGGTAAAACGCACAAGTAAATCAGGTTACATGGCAAATCTAGATCCAGATACTGTCTGTTCTGAAAGGTCATATGAAGTGGCACTGCTCGCAGCCGGTGGCCTTATAAGACTTACTGAGATGGCAATAAAAGGTGAGATAGATTCCGGCTTTGCCTTTGTTCGTCCTCCTGGACATCATGCTACCTTTTCGGATGCAATGGGCTTTTGTATCTTTAACAATATTGCTATTGCTGCAAAAAAGGCTCTGTCATCATTCAATGTAAAAAAGGTGCTCATAGTAGACTTTGATGTCCACCATGGCAATGGTACACAGGCAAGTTTCTATGATGACGACACAACGCTGTACTTCTCTACGCACCAATATCCATTTTACCCAGGTACAGGTGCCCTTACTGAACGAGGGAGAAAAAATGGTGAAGGTTTCACAATAAACTGCCCGCTAAGTAGCAGAAAGACAGATGGGCATTATATCGCTATATATAAGTATATACTCACACCCATAATCGAGTCATTCAAACCAAACCTGATCTTAGTATCAGCAGGTTTCGACCCCCATGCAATGGATCCCATCGGTGGCATGAGACTGAGCTCATCAGGCTTTGGTGCAATTGGAAGGATTATTAGAGATGCAGCAAAAAATATAGGTGCACCTGTAGTATATACCTTAGAAGGCGGCTATGATATTGATGCCCAAAAAGAGTCTGTAGCCCATGTAATCGATGTAATGAAGGGTATGGCCCCTCCTGAGATAAGCCCAACCGAGTGGCCTGGTTTGGATGAGTTCATAAGGGCGCACAAAGATAACTGGCCCATTTAAAAAGGGCTGTGAACAGTGTTTATATGAAAATAGTTGTCAGGGATCAGGGGCCAGTTTTCAGGGATGAATATTTCTCTTAAGCCCAAGCATGAAAAAGATTGTTTTTATGAATAACACTATTT
>CAZVAH010000141.1:0-4971 GCA_964625035.1 uncultured Bacteriovoracaceae bacterium
TACAAACTCACGTACATATTTATTAACCGATACTTCTCAATATGATTTGATCACGCTGCCGATGGTAGGTGCCTTTGGCGGGACTTCCGGCTTATATGCACTTTCTGAGCAGTATCTCTTTACCAAAGAGGCATTTAGGCAGATGTGGCTTAAGCTTACGCCGAACGGGGTGATAAGTATCACTTGCTGGATGGATTATCCTTTTCGCAATTCGCTTAAAATCCTTTCGAGTATTTGCGAGGTATTGGAAGGGCAGGGGATAGAAAACCCAGCACACTTCATTGCTGCTGTGAGGAGTTGGGGAACTATTAGTATAGCTGTAAAAAGATCACCCTTAAGTGCTTATGAAATAGGGCGTATCCGTGCATTTTGCACTAAAATGCTTTTTGATCCGGTTATTCTTCCTGATATAAAGGAGGCCGAGAGGGCACAATTCAATGTGTTAGCTGATGATCAGTTTTTCAGGTATGTTGATGAGATTCTTTCTTCAGAAAGAGGTAGTCTTTATAAAGAGTATGATTTTAATATCAGGCCTGCAACCGATAATCGCCCTTACTTTTCGCAATTCTTGCGTTGGCAGAGTCTGCCCCACTTAGCAAGGCTCTTTGGGGAAAGGGCGCTTCCTTTTTTCGAGATTGGGTATTTGATAGTGGTACTTACACTTGTTCAAATCTCAATAGCTGCTGTGCTTTTAATCATCCTACCCCTTTTCAGCATTGGATGGAGGGGAGGGAATAAACCATGGACAGTCCTTTATTTCAGCGGGATTGGCATTGGCTATATGTTTGTTGAAATCATATTTATTCAGCGCTTCATCCTTTACTTCGGCAGCCCGATATATTCAGCGGCACTAGTGATAAGTTCTATGTTGGTGTGTTCAGGGATAGGAAGCTTCATGTCATCAAAGTGGACAGGAATAAGAAAATCGTTTCCTGTTATCCTTGGTGTTATCATTGTGTTGATCTTTGGCTATGCAATTATCCTCACTCCAATCCTTTTAAAGACAATCACTGTGGCCTTTGAGATAAAACTATTACTTGCATTCTTATTTGTGGCCCCGCTCTCTTTCTTTATGGGGATACCATTTCCTGTTGGCATAAGTCTTCTTGCTGGAAAAGATGAAAAGGAAGTGCCGTGGGCCTGGGGAATAAACGGCTGTTTGTCGGTTGTGAGTACTGCTGTCGCCACTATTATTGCTGTGGAGATTGGATTTTTTTGGGTTATGGTCTTTGCTTGTCTGGCTTATGCCTTGCCGTTGATTGTGAATATAAAGGGTTTATTTACACTACAGCATGTCTAATATCTTAAAATAACTCGGCGGGAATGGATATGTATCCCCCATCAAAGGGGTCCTGGGTAATTTAGAATTGGATTTCTCAACATATCTAAGCCCCTCAATCAAATCCTCGAGTTTCTGTACTGGAAGGCTGAGGATGAATTCGTCATCTCCTGCCAGGGCTATATACCGGTCGCCCCGGCACGGTATGGCGACCTGATAATCACCACTCTTCATTGCTGTCACTACAGAGTACACACAGGCTGCATGGCTGGACAAACTGCATTTAAGATCATGGCCATGCATGTATTCTCTGCCTAAAAGCAGTAGACTTATCTGTTCTGAATTGCAGTAGATCATAACCAAATCGGGTTCAAAGTTGGCTGTTGTCAGCGGAGCTGATACTACGCCTATGTATTTACCGACTTCCAAACGAGGAAAATCGCTCGCATAATTTTTACCTGCCTCCAGATCCTTGACATCCTCTGGAAAACGGTTATTGCCTTCAAGAAAATACTTCGGGGGTTGTGCAAAACCATAACCCACGATTGGTTCAAAGCAAATCATGTCCTCTTTAAACATTGCGATCGGCCAGCCCTCCCTGCGCGACAAGGCATAGCCCTGGCAAAGCGGCATCCGGTGGCCAAGATCCCTAAGTGGCCTGAACGCCCCTTCCGGGGTATCTGCTTCACTGCCTAATAATTTTACTGCTAAAGGGAAGGTTTTTAGCCGTATTCTCCTTTCAAGCTCCACCCCATATTCATGTAAGATATTAAATTTGTCCATCATCCCCTCCTTTTTAAAAAAGGCTACATCAGATTTACTTTCTCAGTGACTGTTTAGCTTTCCTTTGCAAAGGCCTCGATGAGATTGAAGAATTCCTTGGAGAACACCATAATTGTCTGGTTCCGGTTTTCCAGATTTATGGCTGCATCTAAAGATGGGGCATCGATGTTCTGGTCCAGGACCCTCTTTGTGAGCTTAAGGCCGCCGGTACTCTTGGCAAGCATCATCTTGGCGTATGAGATTGCCGTCTCGATAAGCTCTTGCCTAGGAACAACCTTGCTTACAAGGCCGATTTTCTCAGCTTCATCAGCCCACACCTTCCTGCCGGTATAAAGGATATCCGATGTTCTGGATAGACCAATTAGGCGCGGGAGAAGGTATGAGGAACCTAACTCTCCTCCGGAAAGGCCGATGTTTATAAATGAAGCCACGAAATAGGCCTCTGGACAAGCAAGGCGTATGTCACTGGCCAGGGCCATACAAAATCCACCACCGGCAGCCGGGCCGTTTATTGCTGCTATCACGGGCTGGGGTATCTTTCTCAGTCCCAAGATTAATGAGGCGTATCTCTCCTGGACTGTCCTGATGAATGTCTCCGGGTTGGAAAAGGCATCAGAATCTTTGTACGTAACAGCATCCTTGATGTCAGCCCCGGCAGAAAAGCCACGTCCTTTTCCAGTGATAATAAGTACGCGTATGGAATCGTCGTTGGATAAGTCCTTGAAGAGTTCATCGAACTCCTCGATCATCTCGATATTGGTGGCGTTGAGTTGCTCAGGCCGGTTCATTGTTACGATGCCCACCCCATCCTCTGTTTTCTGAAGGATAAGGGTGTTGAATTCCTTCATATCACTTATCATACGTTCTCTTCCCTCTTTTTCTTATCCATTTCCCTGAGTTCACGCCTTAGGATCTTGCCAATAGCACTCTTGGGAAGCTCATCAATAAACTCTATCACCTTAGGGACCTTGTAGGCTGCAAGCTTGTCCTTTAGATATTGGATTACTTCTTCTTCTGTAAGGGTCTCTCCAGGTTTTACCACAATGTATGCCTTGACGGTCTCGCCTCGATACTCGTCTGGGATACCAATGACGCATGCTTCCAGGATTTTAGGATGAGAAAAGAGAATATCATCTATCTCGATTGGATAGATATTAAAACCGCTTGCCACAATGAGATCCTTTTTCCTATCCGAAATGGTCAAATATCCATCCTCGTCAAGGAACCCGATATCACCGATATAAAACCAGCCATCTCTTATCGTCGCTGCCGTCTCTTCGGGTTTTTTGTAATAACCCTTCATAATCTGGGGGCCTTTTATACAGATCTCGCCCTCTTTTCCTTGCTCTAATTCCTGGGTGCCTGTTTCAAGGTCAACGATCTTTAGATCGGTATTGGGTATCGGTACCCCCACCGTCCCGGGCTTTACCTTTCCTCCCCAGGGTGTTGCGGTTGCAAAAGCGGTATTCTCCGTGGCCCCATAGACATCATATATTATCGCACCGTGTAAGTCTTTTAATTGCTTTAGTGTATCCTCCGGGAGTGGGGCTGCACCTCCAAAATAGCCTTTTACAAAAGAGAGGTCCATTTTGCAGAATTCCTCATTGGCTAATAGGCCTGTATAAATGGTTGGAACTCCGGGAAGAAAGGTCGGTTTGAACTTCTTCAGCATTTCGACGATAGTAGTTGGCTCCGGGCGGGGTACAAGTATACATGTCCATCCGTTCAATATAGTGAGATTCTGACTTACAGAGTATCCTGCTGAATGAAAGACAGGATAGATCCCCATTATACTCTCTTCTCCCTTATTAAGCTCAGGAAACCATGCAGCCCATTGCTGAATGACACCAGAGATATTTGCATGGGTCAACATGGCACCCTTACTTACACCAGTAGTGCCCCCGGTATATATAAGCGCAGCAACATCATCCCACTTTGCGGCATTTTCTACTGGATCATCAGGATGGGTTTTAAGCAAATCCATAAACTGGTATACGTCTTTTTGAGGCTTTACCTTTCTATACATGTCCTTCTTCACGAAAGGGAAGAGCTGTTTTATAGGAAATGGGAGAAAATCATTGATGTGACAGGTAATGATAGTCTCGATTTGAGTCGCGTCCTTTAGTTTCAATGCCCTGGGAAGCAATAGATCAAGGGTAACGAGCACCTTGGTATCAGAGTCATTAAGCTGATATTCCAGCTCCCGCTCAGTATAGAGGGGATTATTCATCGCAGTAACAGCACCGATCCTGTATGTGGCGTGATCTGCAATAATAACCTGAGGGATATTGGGGAGCAGCATCCCCACCTTATCACCTTTCTTCACCCCAAGGGCTATAAGGGCCCTAGTGAAACGATTCACAAGCCCTTCCAGTTCCCTGTAAGAAATCCTTTTCCCCATATAGATAAATGCAGTATGATCAGGGAATTCCCTGGTTGTTCTTGTAAGCACATCAGGCATTGTAATCTTTTCAATCTCGATCTCATTGGGTACACCTGGGGCATATGCCTTGTGCCATAGTCTATCAAAGGACATATTAGCCTCCTTTTTAATGATTTTAATTTTAATGAAGAATGCTCATTACATTTTCCAGCGTGTATATCCTGCTTTTATACGATCGTTCTTTGTTTTTCAATAGATTTATATGAAAATAGTTGTCAGGGATCAGGGGATTGAAATGCATGTTCTAGCACCTGTCGGAGATAATCCCCCCTTGAGGGGGGGTGGGGGGGGTGTTACCCCCATTAACATCCCCCTAGCCCTCTTCAAAGGGGGAATCCCACTAGCCCTCTTCAAAGAGGGAATTTTTCCTGCCCCCCTATTTATTTCCCCCTCGATGGAGGGAGGGGGGGATTCTTAAAATGCTTGACATATATAGACAGACT
Organism: uncultured Bacteriovoracaceae bacterium; assembly: GCA_964625035.1. GTDB lineage: Bacteria > Desulfobacterota > Desulfomonilia > UBA1062 > UBA1062 > JAGGYK01. The sequence continues at coordinate 4,949 of CAZVAH010000141.1, forward strand.
ATATATTAAAGGTTTCCTTAAAG
>CAZVAH010000141.1:4981-5556 GCA_964625035.1 uncultured Bacteriovoracaceae bacterium
GAATAGTGACGCATTCGTAAAAAGTCGGATTTAGTGAATGTGTCATTTCGAATATTAGGGAGAAATCTTATATTTTCAATGTATTGCAGACTGAAGATTTCTCGTTTCACTCGAAATGACAAGTTGTCGAGGCTTTTTGCGAGTTCATCAATAGTGAAATAGCGAATAGATTTACGTAAGGAGGGAGGGGGGGATTCTTAAAATGCTTGACATATATAGACAGCCTATATATTAAAGGTTTCCTTAAAGGTAGGAAAGAATGTTCGAGGGGGAATAAATAATAATGGCAATTCATCCATCGGCCCTGAAAAGACAAAGGCAGAACAAGAAAAGGTATTTGAGAAACAAGAGTTATAAGTCTTTTATAAAGACTTGCACAAAAAAGGTATTTGAATCTATAGAAGAAAAAGATCCGGATACAGCCAAAAATCATTACAGACAAGCAATTGCCAAGATAGATAGTGCTGTAAATAAAGGCATCCTTCATAGAAAGACTGCATCCAGAAAGATTTCCAGGCTCACAAAAAAGATTAATGCTGTGAGACCCTAGTCCCAGATGTTCTGATATATAAACC
>CAZVAH010000142.1:0-5546 GCA_964625035.1 uncultured Bacteriovoracaceae bacterium
CCTGTATTCTGTCTTCTGACTCCCGTCTCCTATCTCCCGTCTCCTGTCTCCTGTCTTCTGTCTTCTGTCTCCTGAATTCTGGATACTTAAAAAATTTCAAACGTCCTTGGCTAGGTTTTCGTCGCTTGACAAGGCGTATATGATATGTAAAAGATAACCCTCTAAAATCGGATAGGATTGAGGTGGATAATGAAACGTACATACCAGCCGCATAATACAAGGCGAAAGAGGACCTATGGATTTCTGGTTCGCATGCGCACAAAAGGGGGCAAAGCAGTGATTAATCGAAGGAGGTCTAAAGGACGCAAACGTTTGGCTGTATAGAGGAAATGTTAGATGAACGATTTCCAAAAAATCATAGGCTAAGAAAAAGACGTGAATTTAAATACGTAGAAGACAATAAGGTAATACGAATAGTAACAAAAAATCTTGTTATCACGGCTGCACCAAATTATATAGACTGGTCACGGATTGGTATAACTGTAAGTAAAAAGGTAGGCAGTGCTGTAAAACGTAACAGGGTAAAAAGACTATTACGTGAGATTTATAGAAGGAACAAGGGAATATTTAAAGCAGGATATGACTACATACTAATAGCAAAGGTGAATTTCCCCCCTGCTACGTATGACGAACTTTATCAGGAGATAGCCCAGGCTCTAAAGACAGCAACATGACCAAAAAGATAATAATAGCAATCATACATCTTTATCAAAAAGGAATCTCTCCCTTCTTACCTGCAAGATGTAGATTCTATCCTACATGTTCACAGTATGCTATAGAGGCAATCAATCGCTATGGCATTACAAAAGGCATATTTAAGGCAACCCTACGGGTGCTGAAATGCAATCCACTTCATCCTGGTGGATATGATCCGGTCTAATCTATTAAGGGGATAAGATTGTATGGAAAAAAGGACACTATTGGCTATAATCATATCGATTGGTATTCTTCTTGCCTGGGATCTCTTATTTGTACAGCCCAAGATACCAGAAAAGCCTTCTCCCTCTGTAGAAGAGGGAACTGAAACTGCTCAAAAGGAAGTTGTTGATACTACCATCCCTGCTGAAATATACAAGAAACCCGATCTTGGCACATCAGACATACAGCAAGAGACCATTATAATTAATACCCCATTATATAAGGCTACTTTCAGCATAAAGGGCGCACAACTAATATCATTAAAGCTAAATAAATATAAAGACGCCTTAGGCCCAGATGCCAAACCTGTAGAAATGATCAGTTCGCCCATGCCCGCATTGTCTTTAAAAGGAGGGTTCTCTGATAGTAGATGTGCGTATGTACCTTCTGTACATGGCAATATAGATGTATATAATACTCCATATAAGCTTGTATTTAATGCTGAACCCATAGAAGGTCTTGTATTCAGACGTATATATACCATAGACCCAAATAATTACACCATAGGGTGCCAGATGGCCCTAACGAATAATACTGATAAAGATATGAACCTCGGGATATGTATTGATTTGGAAAATGTATATCCTCTAGGTGAAAAGAAGTCTCGCTACACCTTTGAAGGCCCGGTTTTACTGAACAGCAAACATTTAGAGGAATTTAAACTCTCCAAGGTTAAAACCCCTGGTAGCTTCAGGCAATTTCCGGGTCTAATCAAATGGTTCGGGTTTGAGGACAAATATTTTTTAAAGGCTGCCATCCTCACAGAGCCTCAAGAGACTGCGCTGACCATCAAAAGGTTAGATCAAGATATGGTGAGACTTATATATGAGCTTCCTGATCCACACATCAAAGCTGGAGGAAGTCTTGCCCAAAACCTCTTACTTTTTATAGGGCCCAAAGAGCTTGGGACCTTAAAGGCATCTGGTTATGGCCTGAATAAAGCGCTTGATTTCGGTTTCTTTGATATCATTGCAAAGCCACTTCTGATATCGCTTAACTGGATTAACCAGTACGTAAAGAGCTATGGCTGGTCCATAATCATACTTACTATTATTGTAAAACTTATACTCTATCCATTAACCTTTACAAGTTTTAAATCCATGAAAGGGCTGCAAAAGGTCCAGCCCCTGATGAAGGAGCTCCAGACAAAGTATAAGGATGATAGGACAAAGATGAATCAGGAATTGATGAAGCTCTACAAAGAGCACAAGATAAACCCAATGGGGGGGTGCTTACCCATGCTACTACAGATCCCTATACTTTTTGCCTTATACAGGATGGTCTTATCCGCGATAGAACTGAGACATACCCCATTTTATATTGTGGGCACGTGGCTACCTGATCTATCTGCAAAAGATCCATATTATATAACCCCCCTACTGATGGGGGCCAGCTGGTTTATTCAACAGAAGATGACACCTGCCACAGGCGATCCTACTCAGCAAAAGATGATGTTGTTTATGCCAATCGTATTTACAATCTTATTTCTGAATTTCCCATCCGGGCTTGTCATATACTGGTTGGTAAGCAATGTCCTTTCTATAATACAACAGACTTATATAAATCGGTCACATTCATAGGAGGAAAGAAAAAATAATTATGGAGTATAAAGAATTCGAAGGAAAAACATTAGATGAAGCAATCGCATCAGCAATGAGGGAGATCGGTGTTCAATTTGAAGAGCTTGATATACAGGTAATCTCCGAGGGCTCCAGGGGTTTGTTCGGGATAATGGGCAACAAAGATGCCAAGATTCTGGCAGCAAAAAGCCCAAAGGGACGAACAAAAAAGAGTGATAGTAAGAAAGAACTTCATGAACAAAGGCCCGTACCTGAAGAGACTGCTCACACTGTACAAGGTAAGGTGGCCAACCAAGCGGTGCTGGAAAAAGCAAAAGAAGAATTAAAAGAAGTCCTTCGTCTCATGAACATTGAATCAAAGATATTAATCCGTGAGGGTAATACCTTAGAAATTACAGGTGATGGTTCAGGACTGATAATTGGAAAGAGGGGCCAGACATTGGATGCCTTACAACTTATCTTGCGTAGGATTATAAACAAAAACAGCGAAACACCTGTACGTATAAATCTGGATTCTGAAGGTTATAGGAAAAGGCATATAGAATATTTGAAGGATATTGCAATAAAGATGGGCCAAGAGGCAAGACATACCGGCCACTCGGTCTCCCTTGAGAAGATGAATCCCCATGATAGACGTATCATCCACATTACGCTTAAAGATGATGAGAGGATCAGCACTAAAAGTGTTGGTGAGGGGATTTATAAAAAGGTGATGATATTTCCCAAGAAGGCATCAAAATATTAGAAGATACTATATATGCAGAATCAACCCCAAAAGGTTATGGGGGAATTAGTATTATACGGATAAGTGGAGACCAGACGCTAAAGATCCTCAAAAAGATAGCAGGGACTACAACCTGGCCACCACACTACCAGAAGTTTGCAAAGATCAAAGACTCTCATAATCACCTCATCGATCAGGCCATGATAACCTTTCATCCGGGCCCTTTTTCATATACAGGTGAAGACCTTGCGGAGATAAGCTCTCATGGTAACCCCTTAATTGTAGCCGAGATAATGGATGCAGTAAGGGAGACCACGCTTGCGCGCCTGGCCGAAAGGGGTGAATTTACAAAAAGGGCATATATACATGGGAAAATAGACCTTACCCAGGCAGAAGCTGTAGGTGCACTAATAGCATCAACAAGTCTTTCTGGTCTGGAGATGGCAAGAAATACACTGGGAGGCAAACTTTCTGAAAAGCTAAAAGATATAGGTGGCAAGCTAAATCAGCTACTTACAGACATAGAGGCATCATTTATTACTGATTGGGAGATGTCTGAATCATCAGTTATTTCCAGGATGAACTCCATTGTAGGGGATCTTGATACATATATAGGTGGCGCTCAAACTGGTAGAGCCATGTACAATGGGATAAGTACAGTAATAGCAGGCCTTCCCAATGCTGGAAAGTCATCGCTGTTCAATACGATCCTCGGATACCCAAGGACCATTATCCATGAGCAGGCAGGGACTACAAGAGATGTCATAAAAGAGCACATACTTATCAATGGACTGGATTTCATACTCTGCGATACAGCAGGGATCAAAGAGATATCCACTGGGCCAGAACAAATAGGGGTAGAAAAGACCATTGAGGCACTAAAGGCCTCTGATCTAACCCTCTATGTGGTAGATGCAACAGAAGGTATAGTAAAAGATGAGTATAAGTGGTTACATATAAGTCCACGAACGATACTCGTGCTAAACAAGATAGATTTACATACCTGTAATGTTCCAAAACCCCCTGATATAGACACAGTAATGATTTCTGCAAAGTACAAACTGGGTATTGATGAACTACTTAACGTTATGGCCAAACCATTCCCCTCGGGCACTCCTCAGGTCTTTATAGAAAGGCATATATATCTCCTCAAGCAAGCAAGACAGTCCATTATTTCAAGTATTCAGGCCATAAAAGATGGGATGACTTTAGATGCAATAACCATAGACATAAGGGACGCCCTGGCCTATATACGAGAGACCCTGGGCGAGGAGATAAACAAGGATATCATGGAGAGTATATTCTCGAAATTCTGTATAGGTAAGTAATGCACTGCAAGATCGATCTATTGGCCCGGGAGATCAAGAGATATAATCCGTCTTTACATCTGGTAAGTAACAAGATGCTTTCGCAAATAGAATCCCATATAAGGGATTGCATGTCAGTACTTCAATATATACATGAACCTATAATCGCTGATATCGGATCAGGGTCAGGTATACTAAGTATCCCCTATAAGATAATGCGACCAGATGCAATAGTATATGCTGTAGAACGAAACCACAAAAAATGTATCTTTCTTACACATAGCATAGATTTGTTAGAACTTAAGGATATCGAGGTAATAGAAGCTGATGCAGCCACTACAGCGGCAGGCCCATTTAATGCTGTAATGTCACGGGCATTTTCTCCCAAGTCAACCCTTGAAAAGGTGGCCCTCAACTTAATCAATCCTGGTGGACATTTTTATTATATGAGTACACACAAAGCCCCTCCTCTATCCATGGAAGGGGCTCATCTTAAGAAAATCATATCTTCAAAGAAAAGCTCTGCGAAGTTGTTCCTGTTTGTGTATGAATTGTAACTATTCAGGAGTCAGGAGTTAGAATTCAGAAGTTAAGATACATGCGATATCCAAATCATATATGCAACAGACCTATTGATTTACCAGATGCTGATTTTGTGGCAAGTTATATACAATTCTGGGCTGAATGATAGACATACTATATATGGGCTTAGCCGATTTGACTTTTTGCACTAGCGACCTATAATAACAAAAAAACTAGTGAATATAGGAAATGGTGTTATTGCCAAGTCAATATGTCCCCTTAAGTGCAGAGCAAAAATGTCCCCCTTTTATGGCAAAAGGTTGTGATGCCATATAGACCCATGAGTATGATTGAGTTCCTTTTGTGTGGGTTCTTTTGCGGTTGAGTGCTCTAATGGGTTCGTTGAAGGGGACATATTAGCTTTGCTAACACAGTGGCCAATATTTACTTGACATACAAGACCGTTCTTCTTATACTTCCCTCGTCAAAAAGCAA
>CAZVAH010000143.1:0-5465 GCA_964625035.1 uncultured Bacteriovoracaceae bacterium
TCTATTCACTATTCACTATTCACTGTTTACTATTCATATAGATACTTTAGTCTTCTGTTGATAGGCCTCAATCAAGGACGTATAAGAATCCAGCCCTTATCTTAATGGTATCTGTGGCTAGATCCTCAGTAAAGGCACCAAACGGACTTGCCCTCTTAATAGCAACAAGTGCTGAATTATCCAATAGATCATGACCAGAACCTGCCATTATATCAAGCGATAAGAGCCTTCCCCTACTATCTATGGCAAATGAGATCAAAACTTTGCCATCCCAGCCTTTGACAATAGCAACCTCTGGATACTGCCATGCATTAAATATCCTTGCCTTTAACTGCTCTATATAATCAGCGCTTACATGGCCTTCTACATCGAATGAGATCCCAGGGGCTTCGTGGGCCTTGTCCTTTATTGCCTGAGCCACTAATCTTACAGGCACTGTCTTTTCTTGTATATTATGTACAGATGGCCTGGCCATCACCTGCCATGGTAGCCCCAAGATCACTATATGCAAGGCAATGGATATGATAAAACATACACTAAGCCGTATCATCCTGGCAATATCAAAGCCAGGAATAGAGATATCTGTCAAGATGTATTCGCTTCTTTAGTCCTTCCGGAAATTTTAGAATAATCCGTGTAATCTGCGAAATCTGTGGATCAAAAAGGCAGACGCAAGATTTTGCATCTGCCTTATATCTACAAATTATCCCTTAGACTGCTTGACTCTAAGACTGTCGACTATCTTATATCTCCCACTTGAAGTCCACCTTGAGCTGGATAGTCCATGCATCCTCAATGTCAAAGGTTGTATATCCATAGGGGCCTTTTATCGGCACTGGACTCTCCGAGTCGACAATATTTCCAGCAGGATCAATCGTAACCGATTGCATAATATATGGCTTTGGTGTGAGCACATCCTTATAAAAATCACCCGGGCTGAAATATGCACCGAGTAAGGATACATCAAGCCCGTCAAACAGCTTATATGTCAGCCTGCCATCGATCTCGATGCCCAGAAAATTATCTATACTCTGGTAATATGTTGTATCGGTTTTCTTGAACACAAAGGGTACAGTGGTATTACCGGTGGTTGCATCTGTTGTCATGTTATTCAGAGCATACATAAGAGGAAAGAAGTCCCAGTATTCCTTTTCATAATACTTTGTACTGGTACGCCAGGCAGCCAAGGCCTGACCAAAGACCTCCATCTTATCTGTTATGCGATATGTAGTGCCCAGCTTTGCAAAGGTCATGTTATGAAAACTTACATCATCCTGATCAAATGCCGCGTTTGTTGCATATGTGGCCAGGACTGGATAATATTTATCCTCGATCTCACCAAGTAAAAGGCTCTTTATATACCTTGGGGTCCTGTAGCCCTGCGGCTCAAACCAATCCCACCAGAATGCAGCAACCTCATCATATGAATCAGCCCCGGCACAACGTCCAAAGCCAATTTCAGGTGTGAGTTTGCCAATATCAGAGCTTGCTATAATGGCCATCGTGTATGTACCAAGAAAGCCTGTTGGCGGCCCCATGTTCTTTGGCCGAATGTATGGAAACTCATACCCAGGGTTTACCGAAGCCAGGGTGAGCCCATTGGAAACCAGATCTTTTATATCCTGGGCTTCTGGCATCTTTTTCAGCTCAGCGATCTTACCCATGCCAGTGCCGAGCTGTAACTGTAGAAAATTACCTTCTTTATCATACTCAAACTTCCACTGCGGCATGCAGATTTTCATATTCTTTGCTGCTGAATGGCTGGCCCCTAAACGGAAATCAAGCACCCCCTCTGAATAAATCCCCTTATCCTTATCCTCATATATGGCAAGGAAGCGAACCTCATTCTGGTCATCCCTGTCCATATAGTCCATTTGGGGGCAATGGAGATAATCCACATAGGGCTTTTCATAGTCCAGCTTACCCTCGTTTTTCTTGTTCCATGCAAGGACAAATGTCCATTTTGGGATCGGGGGCAGCTGTATCCCGTAGACAATACCGTGATTGCCCTCCTCAAACCTGCCCACAACGAAAAGGCCTACAGGCGTTATCATCTTCACGAATGCCTCTTCTGCGCGGATCTTTTCATAATCATCCCTTGCCCTTTGAACATCATCAGAAGCCACATAAGCCACGCATGTTTCATTTGTAGTGTATAACCTGTCAGCATAGTCAGACTGGAATATGTATTTCCCCACATCAAACCTCATATAGAATTCAAGCTTGTCATTGAACACTATCCAGGGGGAAAGCCTCAGCTCATGCTCAAACCACCTCTCTGTCTTATCTGTCTGAAGCCTTATTGTCTGGCCTGAAATAGGATCTGTGCCTGTAGCATTGCCATTGTAACCATTTATGTCACGTTCATTGAAATACTTACCATAGGCCTGGTAATCACCTTTTAAATGAAACTCTACATCCTTGTATTTAAAAAAGTCATCAACGGCAAATGCCAGCCCTGGAAAAAGGACAAAGACTACCAATAATAAACAAAATCTATGAATTAGCTTCATATACCCTCCTCATATAGAATAAGAGGGCAGGCCCTTATTTTTTACCTGCCCTTTTAAAATATTTCCTGATTAAAAACCCTCCTAAAAGATTTGAGAGCGAAGATTTTCAATCGTTAAATGCCTGCACTCGAGATAAAGCATAAGCCACTGGTGTCAATACTTTCTATTGCCATATCAAGGAAGCAACGGCCTGCCTCTAATGAAGTCACGATGGGATCACCGAGGATAATACCCATATCCGCCAAACTCAATGAATAAGAGATGGTCGTACCAGTGCCTCCTAGCATCTCATTAACAGCTTCAACGAGCATCCCTATAAACACCGAGTGGTCAAAAAGACCTATGCCGAGATTGTCTTTCATCACATGACAATGCGAGAGCTGAGGTACCAGGCTGAGTCCAACAACGAGAACGGACGAATCCGTCTCAGAGCTTTTAAGTGTAGCTTCAAAGGTCATATCAAGAGACATCTGCCATAGTGGAACATTAGCCTCATAGTACTCCATTTTCAGATCATTAAGGATAAGCAGCATGGGGTCAACAGTCATATCAAAGGCCACTCCAGCCCTGTTAAAGGTGATGTGCATCTTTTGCAATACCCCCTCCTTCCCTGGTATCGCAAGTGGGATAGGCAAAGCACTGGCCTCCAGTATTATCTCTGCATTAGCAAGGAGCCCGCCTACAAACTGGCTGAGATTGTCCTGAGAGAAATCAACACTGACATCACCAGTGAGATTCCGATCCATGAATGGAGAATGTACATTATTGTCCGGGTCATATACATATACATCTTCAGGGAAATATGCGAACTTCTCTTCATCTTCATCTATACCGGTTACTGGATCATAAGCAGGATACAGCCCTGCACCTAAGGCTGCTGCATCTATAGATGTTTTATCAGGCATGCCATAAAGATCTATGAGAAGCCATTTTTTATCAAGATTAAGACCACCAAACACTGCATTCATCATGGGATCATCACCACCCATATCGCCAAGGACATCGTTAAGACACATGGATGTTGCCTCTTCTTCTTCAACAAGCAAACCAATCAGGAAACTGAATAATGGAATAGGAGAATCTATAATCATCTTTGGACTGACCGGATCGGTGTAATACTTCTCATCGAGTCTATAACACTTCTCCAAATCCCCTTCGTATCCTACACCTAAACCATCCAGTATGTTGATATTTAGGGCAAGGGAACCTAAAGCAGCATCTAATATCGCTCCATCCTCCTCTGACGGGGAAACAAGCATACCCATCATCATACTATCCAGCGCCCCGGTTTTCAGAAACTCTTTGCTCAGCTGGATACCAAGCCCATCTCTTACAAGCTCATTATCTTTTGCACCCGGGCGTGTCCTGAGGATTATCTTTTTCTTTGATGCATACCCGTCTGAATAGATCTCCTGGATCAGGACTGGCCAGATGAGATTCTCCCTGCCAAACATGAAATCACAAACATAGTATCCTGTGTCATCAGGCACGGCCTCCACCTGGTTTGCACCACCATCGCTTATGAACACCCTTCCGCGACCTTTGGTGCCACCTTCTACCTTTACTCCAAGTGTCTTTTTCTGCTGCTCTGTCAGATCCACATAATCACCATCAGAAAGCTCGACAAATGCCTCCTGCCCTTCATCCCATATGAAAAGTGTGATGTCGGCAGCCTCCTCATAGGTAACAGCATTAACAGATGTACCAGGTGTATAGTATGATTCGCCGCCAGCACCGATCACAGGATCTGAATCACTGCCACCAGAACATCCTCCAAGGGCAAACAGGAACAATAAGACCATGGTAAAAAGAAGTAATCTCCTAAGTTTTGTCATCTTTATCCCTCCTTATGTTAAACTCTGCAAATCTCCAAAACAATGTACAGCAACATACATGCCAGATATAGTATTTACTAATTACTTGATTTTTAGCAATAAATCAAGAGAAAAATTATTATTAATTTTATAAAACCCTATTTAAGAGAAAATTTTTACAATTTATGTGGAAAATATTTACCCACCCTTGCCTTATCCTTAATCTTTCTCTATACACTTAATCCCTACCTACTTGAGTATGTAAATAGCATCCAGCTATCAGCATTCAGCCTAAAAAAAGAATAACACAGTTCAACAATTAAGTGCAACACCCAGAACATAGAACTTTGAACCTACAATCCTCAGACTCTCGACTCCTGACTCACGACTCTCTTTTAATCTTTTGTCTTTTAGACTCTCGACTATCGATTCACAACTCTCGACTGTCCCATCGACTCTCGACTATCGACTGACGATTCTCGGCCACTTTCAATCGAGCCCAACCCCCAAAATTCCTTATTTAACATCCATATCATCTATGCTATATACCCCCTCGGAAGCGGACGGGTCCTGGTGGGTCCCCCGGACTTCAAATGCAAAAATGGCCAAATTTAAGGGGGGCGCTCAAGCCCCCTTTTTCCTTGTTTTACAAGCAATCTTAATAAGATAGAAACATTTAGTATGTTTGTTTTTGTTGGGTTATATTTGGTTTTTTTTGGATACAGTGGGTACAATTTAGCTACAGTTTCGAGTATAACCAAACAACACAAAAGGGGGGATATTTTTAGTCAACTGTTGACCAAGTTTCCACTAAGGAGGATAATAAAGGTGAAAGGGCAGTTCAGATATTGGTATAATATCTTGAAATATTGAGATGTGATGATATTGGCAAGATATATGGACTTTTGAGTCTAACGGCTAAACTGTGCGGCGCGGTCCTTTGCGTCCGCACCAGTGAAAGGTTAGCTCTTCAAGCCCTATTAAACAAAAGACTCGATAAGAAACTCCTCCCTTTTGTACTCAGGGAATAGCCCCATGAGAAATAGCTTTGTTTTTAAACAATGTACGAAGAGTCTTGATGCAATAAATGGGAACGACACTGTTTTATTACCTCCTATCTTGAATGACTCTTCCTCAC
>CAZVAH010000144.1:0-5446 GCA_964625035.1 uncultured Bacteriovoracaceae bacterium
ATACAAGCAATCTCCCTGATATTCGAAATGACATATTAGCTGAATCCGACTTTTTACGAATGCATCACATTCTGCGCCTCAATTTCCTTTTCCTCTCGATTGGTTCAGAGGATTCTTATTGCTTCTTCCTTTGTCAGCTCTCTGCCTTAGCCTTATTCAATGTATTAATTATTTCTTTAACAAGGGGGCTATCACTACGCCATACCCAGCACGTGTCTATAAGATAGCTGGCATCCGGAGCGTTTTTAACCATCTCTTCAACAGAGGTGGCGGTATTTGCCATGTGTGTCCAATATCCCTGGATCACGGCAGGAGCCATTGCAAGGAGAAGACTATTTAAATGTGTGCACCCCTTAGGCCCTGAAAATGTCTCCTTTACCCAGATAGTAAAACCCGGGGCTATATTATGCCCTACAAGTGGCATTAAACTCTCCCTTGTCTCCCGGCAGATCTCTCTGGGGACATCATTCATCTCCACCTCAACATCTTCGATCCTGAAGGTTATTCCCTTTACAAGGAGCCTTATGGTTAGATTATGTATAACCCCCGGGGGTATCATTTCCCCTGAGGTCAGGGAATAGGTAGACTTAAACCTGTCATCTTTTAAGGTCCCTTCTACCATTACCGTATCCTCATCTACTGCATATGTGGCAACGGTTATATTTCTTGTATGTACATGATTTTGTTTTAAAGCCTTAAGATCTCCCATTTGGATATACTCCTTTATCTGATTTATAGTTTATTACACAGCGTGATTAGTAATTGCATCTATCACCTGCGCCCATAAAGCCGGGGGCAAGGCATGGCCCATACCTTTGATAATGAGCAATCTTGCCCCAGGAATCGTATTGGCGGTATCTATCCCGCATTTGACAGGAACAAGCGGGTCAGCATCTCCGTGAATGACCAAAGTGGGCACGGTAATAGATTTAAGCGCTTCCTTCCTGCTGCCGGATGCAATAATGGCAGCATACTGGCGAGCAATACCAGCGGGATTAATGCCTCGGTTGTAAGACTGCTCAGCCCACTTCAGTGTATAGGCATCATCAATTGGAAATTCAGGGCCGCTGAGCACCCGCCAGTCACTGACAAAGCGTTTAATAAAGCCTTGCCGGTCTACAGGAAGTGGTGTGAAAAGAACAGGTATAGCCTCCTCATTGGGTGGTGGAAGCCCTGGATCACCTGTTGTGGACATTATAGACGTTAAGGTGCGTACACGCTCAGGGTAGTGTATGGCCATCATCTGACCAATCATGCCTCCCATTGAGACGCCTGCAACATGCGCAGAATCTATTCCTAAGGCATCGATTAACCCTACTGTATCATCCGCCATATCACGCAGTGTATATGGAACATCTGGGGCCTCCCCCTTCGCCAGTGCATCGATAAGAGCATGGATATTCGGAACACCCGCTGCATCGAATTTCGTTGATAAACCTATGTCTCTATTATCAAACCGGATCACAAAGTAACCTTTAGCAGCAAGCCACGTACAAAATTCTTCATCCCAGATAACCATCTGAGAACTGAGACCAGTGATAAGTAACAAAGGCGGCGCCAAAGAATCTCCAAAGGTATCATAGACGATCTCTATGCCATTTGCCTTCACAATGGCTGACTCTGCGTGCATAACATTTTCCATTATAGCCCCCCATATTAAAGATATAATCCTTGAATTCTTAAATCCTGATAGAAATACAGCCTGCCCATTTATTATCTTTAGGCCGGATTTCCTTTCAACCCTATTGCATCTGCTACTTCCCGCATCCCCATTATTGTATCTTCAATGAGTTCTTCAAGCTCAACCCCCAGCATATCGGCACCCTTTTGGATGATTGATCGGTTCACTCCGGCGGCAAAAGCAGGTGACTTCCACTTTTTCTTTACAGACTTGACTTTCATATCCATCACACTCTTCGAAGGGCGAACCATGGCGCCGGCAGCAACAAGTCCTGTTAATTCATCAATGGCATAAAGTGTCTTTTCCAGGGTGCTTTTGGGCTCTACATCCGAGCATATTCCCCATCCATGAGAGATGGCGGCACGGATATATTCCTTTGGCCAGTTATGTTCCTCGAGGATCTCTCTTGTCTTGGTGCAGTGCTGATCGGGAAACTTCTCATAATCAAGATCATGAATAAGGCCAACAATCCCCCACTCTTCCTCATCTTCGCCACGCTTTCTAGCAATATAGCGCATAACTCCCTCTACGGTATATGCATGTTTACGCAGGCTATCGCCCTTTGTATACTTATGAAGAATCTCTAACGCCTCCTCGCGACTTGGTACCTTTTCCTCCATTGCCCCTCTCCTTTCCAAACTTTTTCTAAAAATATCACTTTTTTAAGAAAGAAGGCAAATTTTTAATGCAACTCTCCAATACTTGCGCATTACTGTTGACAGGTTGTTGCTCAAGGATTCGGGCAACAGCCTGTTGATATGATCTTTTAGAAGGTTTGTTTAATGCAGTATCTTGGCTCCCAAATAACACAAGGAAGTCCCATCCAAAGAGGATATATCTTCCATTACAATCTGCGAGAGCCAATTTGCATATCCGATTCGTCTGTTTGCAAGGTCTATAACCGGGCCAAAGACCCTGCCAGAAAGGACCGCTTTGCTGGATATATATTCTCCTGTAATAGCATCTATTATTGTAAGCGTTGATCTGTTAGTATCTATGCCACCACATGGGGCTTCTTCTTCCCATGTGGTAATATAAACCTTGGAGTCCATCACAATTGCTTTTGTGCAAGGGGCATTTTTTATAGCATAAGACCAGAGCACAGAATCTTGTCTGGCCCCTATTACAAAATCATCTGTAAGGGCTACTATATACAGCTGCTTTCCAGTATGAAATGAATGCAACTGCCTAATCCCTTCTCCTGAATTTGTAGTAACCATCCTTATCAGCTCAAGGTCCTGGCTAAAGATATAGATATCACCTGAGGCCACTCCGACAAGGACGATGCCATAACAGGGATCATAACTAGTGGTTGTTACAGGATTCATCAGGGTAAACAACCCCTGCTCTCTACCTGTGGATATATCCAGTAAACTTATGTCTGTGCCCTTCGCTGCATACACTGATGATTCTGATGTGTCCATGCACGAGCCCTTATATACCCATAATATGGACGGTTCTTCACTTATTCCATAGATAGCCCCTTTTGTGTTCGGGCCCACAACGATCCTATTATTCCTTGCTACAATCTTTCCACCAGGGCCTTTTATCGCCCATTTAAGTCTTTTATCAGGCAAACTAATCGCCATAATGTAATCCTGCGATGTAGAACAGTATAAGATATCGCCTTTTTGATACATTGAGTTTGCAATGCCTTTTATATAGTGCTTAGCACAAGGACAGAGCTTTAAAGAATCACAAACGTCGTAATATATGGCATCCTCATATTCAAGCCACACAGGATCGAATCTGGCATTTCTATTGGTTAAAAACAATCCTGAGTCATCCTGCATAACTGGCATTTGGCATATAAATTTATCTTCAGGTAAGAATACGGATGCCCCAGGCATGTATTCTCCTCCACCTTTTTCTGCCACGTCTTTTAAAAACTCTATCTTTGTACCAGGGCCTATCACATGAACTCTAATCCCTAGGCTGGATGCATATGCCGCTACATCATCCAGGCATTTAGACCCCATTCCCTTTATGTACCTGTCCATTGTATCATAATCCCTGTCAAAGTCCTGAATATCCTTTGGAAGATTGCCATCACATATACTCACTCCATCTGTAACAATGAGTATATGCTTGTCTGTAATGCATTTACCGGGAAATTCGTTTATCACAGCAAACAGCGCCTCTGATAACGGAGAGGAGGAATGTGCCGGATGTATATTATCGATAGTTGTATATAGTTCTTCTATTTCTTCAGTAAAGGGTAAGATAATACCTTTAGATGTCGTAGCAATAGCTACATGTATCATATCAAGTTCATCTATCAATCCGGTAACACCTGAATATACCTTTGTCCATCTAGGCATAGTGCTGTTAAAATATTTATTAAACGGGGCGGCAAAATATGAATTTCCATAGTCGCCTTTGAAATAGGAGCCTTCTGTCCTTTCTACCATTGTACTTACTTCAAAATCAGTGGATACCTTGATGATCTCTCCTGCAGGACGTTTTAGATATGCACTATTTGTGTCAAAATCCACCCCAGATGCCCAATTCATGCTCTCTGAGTCATCTATCAGTATGATAAGGTATGACCTGCTACAGGACAGAGATGGCTTGTTGATAGTTTGATAGGGTTGTCCCCTTAACTTTACACGCCAGTATAAAGACCTTATACAAGGACTATCTCCCATATCTTTCTGGCTTATTTGTGTGAGGAAATATTTATGATCCCATCCCTGTGGTGTATCCAGGGTCATATTCAGATATTGGTGCGATCCACCTGGATACGTGGCCTCGTGGATCTCTTTTGTGATATTGTAATATGCGCTACTTGCCTTTGTCTTAGAAATTACCAGAGCGGCCACAGCCATGGCAGATGCCTGTATAATAAGGATAAAGAGCATTGCATAGACAAGCACCCACCCTTTACTATTGGAGCCTGTACTCATAAAAGATCTCCTTTACAGTATCATTCAAAGACGCCTTTAAATAGATCTCAAGGCCTTCTGAGTTGGTTTTGGCATCAAATCCTGTTATGGCCTCTGCCAGTAGTTGCCCGTTTCTATAAAGCCCATCGGATTTAAGCTCGTAGTGTATGGCAGGTATGACCCTATCACCAATACCAACAGCAACTTTAGATGTGAGTGGAAGCGTTAGATTTCCCCTCGAATACTGATGAGAGATCACATACGGACCGCTGTCTGTAATGATGCCAAGATCTGCCCAGAAATCAGGGACCGAATTACTGTCAATATCAATGGTGTCAAGCCCAAGATATGAACCTTCTGATCTGACTATTATCGAAAGGTAGGGGGGTGACATATCCGTGTTTAGCCTTAGGCCAGAGTGCCTGGATGTATAAGGGAGCCCGGCAATAAATAACTGGTTTTTCTCTATAGATATCTTCATATCCCGGGGCATAAGATAGGCACACTGCATAAGATCTAAATTTAACTGGAGGGCGCTATTTCTTATTGAGGCCATGCAAAAAAAGCTTTCTTTTGTCTGTGTAGATGTCTTCGCAGATACTAAATTAATGCTATAAAGCCCAAGTATAAGTATCGAAGCAATAGCCATGGATATTAAGAGCTCTATTAATGTTACACCTTTGTTCATTCAAAGACCAATCAATCTTTATTGTTGCAAAAAGCCCTTGATGAACTTTCCTCTTGTTAAGATTAATGTGATTTTTGTTATAGTCAAGTGGGAGACGTCATTTAAATTATAAATACTCATTATAGATGAGTTCGTAAAAAGTCGGATTTAGTTAATATGTCATTTCGAATATCAGGGAGATTGCTTGTATTT
>CAZVAH010000145.1:0-5425 GCA_964625035.1 uncultured Bacteriovoracaceae bacterium
GATAATACACGTCCATGGAAAGGGCCTAAAGAGAAAAAATGAGTTAAGACTATTAAATAGCTGCCAGCTTAAAAAGGAATATAAAATGATTTCAATCCTTATTTGTTCTTTAGGTCTTTCCATCCTTGATATGTCATGAAAGGTCATCCCTGAAAGCTGATCCCTGACCCCCGATCCCTGTTTTCACATAAATTTTATCTGGGAAATCTAAGGGTAAATGTAGTCCCTTTGCCTTCCTTAGATGATACCTCTATTTTCCCTCCGTATGCATCCATAATCCTCTTACAGAATGTCAGACCCAACCCCGAACCTTTATGCCTTTCTTGTTTCCCTTTAACCCTGTAAAATGGTTCAAAGATGAAAGGTAAGTGTTCCTGGGGAATACCTGCACCTGTATCCGAGATATTCACACTTACATAATAATCATCATATTCAGTACCCACTGATATCTCTCCTCCACTGGGGGTGTATTTTGTAGCATTACCAATTATATTAATAAGAACCCTTAATATGCTCTCCTTATCCCCAATGATGTCCGGAAGATCATCAGAAACATCATATCTTATTGAAAGACCTCTCCTTTCACATAAAGGTCTTAATTCCTCCACACTTTTATTAATAATGCTATCGAGACCTATAGGCTCCTTATCTTTAAGGAACGTGTCATTTTCAATACGATTTACATCCAGCCAATGCTCAACTAAATCATGCAAGTTCTGTATACGTTTACTACATCTTTCAATAATATCAAGGACATCTTTACTTAGCTGAGCGCCCATAACATTTCGAAGCGTTTCCATGTATTGCTGAACAGTAACCAGTGGAGAACGCATTTCATGACTTACAAATGTGATAAAATTTTTCTCCATGCGTTCCTTTTCCTCTTTTAATCTGCTGGCCTCTATCTTGAGATTGCGATGCTCCAGAGCACGCCTCGTTACTGCCCTTAGCTGATCAGGGGTAAATGGTTTTGGCAAATAATCATAGGCCCCCTTTTTCATGGACTCTACTGCAGATACAATAGAGGCATAACCAGTTATAACAACCGAGACGATGTCTGGGATATCATTTGAAAGTATATCGATTATTTCAGTACCTGAGATCCCTGGCATCTTGAGGTCTACAAATGCCAATAAAGGCTTAACCTCTCTGGCTATCTTGATACCTTCTGATCCTTGGGCTGCTGTAAATACATCATAACCAGACTTTTGTAATGTCTGCCTGCAACCATCTCTAATGGTCTCTTCATCGTCTATGATGAGAATGCTCTCTTTAGTCATAGCCGGTCACACCAGGTCACCTCAAAAGCTGACCCACATATTTTAAGAGATCCTCTGCCTTGATTGGCTTGTGCAGTACCATATCTACTGTGGGCATCTCCTCAGGGGGCTCAAACGAATTGTAAGGACCTTTTAGATCGACAGCACTTAACATGATTAAAGGGAGTTTCTTTCCTGACTCAGAGGTGCGAATCCTGGAGACCACATTAAATCCCTCACTCCATGTCTCCATCATCATATCTATGATTATCAGATCAGGAGATACTGCTTTTGACATTTCTACTCCATTCTTCCCATCTTCTGCGAGAAAGACCTCATAACCGCCATTCTCCAGGATTAACCTGGTCGCTATCAAAAAGTCCTTATCATCATCTATCAGGAGTATCTTCTTCTTTTCCATAATTGCCTCCTTGGGATTTATTACTCTATATAATAAGCAAAGCTGATGCCATTCTATAACAAGCTGATATTCAAGACAAAAATCTTGAAACAAGAAATGGATAGATATGCTTAAAGGGGAGAATCTCCCCTTAAGTGAGGAAGAAAGTCCCTAAACACTAATTATGTTCTCCATGTCACTGAAACTATGCTTGGCCAATAGCCCATGGCTATAAATTTAAGGATTATTAGATATGTTCCGGCATTTCATTTGTAAACTTAAACAAACTACTTTTTAATCTCAATGCCATAATTACGTATCTTCATCCTCAAGGTCTTTCTATCAATGCCTAAAAAGTTCGCAGCCTTATTGATCTGACCATTAAAGTGGCGCAGTGCCTTTTCAATATGTGCCTTCTCCACATCCACCAGGGTAAGTTTGCCTGAAAAGCCATCTATCATGGGTGCCTTGATATCTGGGCTTTGTCCATAATAGAGGATATCAGATAGAGTGACCGCTTTGTGGTCACATAGCACACACAGTCTTTCAATAGTATTTTTAAGCTCCCTTATATTGCCAGGCCAATGATATGAGAGCAAAGATTTCTTTGCCTCTTGGGAGAGGTATTTTACCATGCTTTGATGTTTCTTTTTATATATCTCTAGATAGTATTCGGCAATGGGTAAGATGTCTGTTTTATGTTCCCTAAGGGGGTTTATGTGTATAGGCACTACTGAGATCCTGTAAAACAAATCTTCACGGAAGTTGCCTGCATCTACCTCTGCCCTCAGATCCTTATTTGTTGCAGTAATAAGCCTTACATCTATCTTATCAGGCAGTGTTGTGCCAACCTTCGGGACCTCCTGCTCCTGGATGACACGCAATAACTTTGCCTGGACACCAAGACTTATGTTCGAGATCTCATCAAGAAACAGACTCCCTTTATTTGCCATCTGGAAACGGCCATCCCGTGAAGAAGTGGCACCACTGAATGAACCCTTTACATGACCAAATAGCTCACTTTCCATAAGATTCTCCACCAGGCTGGAACAATCTACAGGAACAAATAGTTTATCAGCACGCTCACTTAAGGCATGGATAGTTCGAGCCACAAGCTCTTTTCCTGTGCCACTCTCGCCAGTGATTAAGACTGTGGTATCAGCCTTAGCTATCTTCTTTATCATGGCTTTAAGTTCCTTTATGTAATCACTATCCCCTACCATCTCAAAGAAAGGCTCTTCCTCTTGAGCTTCTCTGGTTTCTTTGTCCATAGAAAGGGCATCTTTCACAGCACCCCTGAGTTCACGTGCGCTAAAGGGCTTTGTCAGAAAATTAAAGGCCCCATCTTTCATTGCCTCAACAGTCAAAGGTATGGTTCCATATCCACTTATAATAATTATCTTCGCTGATATGTTGTGATCATGCTTTAAACTCTTTAATATCTCTATCCCATCTATCTTGGGCATACGAATATCCAGGAAAATCAAATCATAGGAATCCTTGGTTGCCATATCAATGCCCTGAGCCCCATCGCCTGTGGTATCTACTTGATAGCCTGCACGGGATAATGTTTGGTAACACCCGTCACGGATACTCTCTTCATCGTCTATAACTAATATCTTTTTTCGCTTACTAGCCAATGCTAGAAATCCCCTCTTGATCCTGGCCCTTTTCTGTATCGGGATCAGTACCTATGGGCAGCGAGATTATGAATGTAGTCCCCTCTCCTTTATCGCTTTCTATATCAATAAACCCATTATGGCTCCTTATAATCCCATAGGTAATTGAGAGGCCCAATCCAGTTCCTCTACCCGTGTCTTTTGTTGTAAAGAAAGGCTCAAAGATGTGAGGTATGTATGCCTTGTCTATGCCACCTCCTGTATCCGAGATAAAAATCTTAACATGAGAGGTACCGGACAGCGTAGTCTTTATAGAAAGCCTTCCTTTGCCCTCCATAGCATCAGCAGCATTAATGATGAGATTTAAAAAGGCCTGTTCAAGCCTTGATTTGTCTCCTTTTACATCAGGTAGGCCCTCGCCTAGCATAGTCTCTATAACTATACCATGAAACATGGATTGATCCCTTACCAGATCTAGTGTTGCGATAATAAGATCGTTTATATTGAGAAACACCATCTCTCCCGAGGGGGTCCTTGCAAAATCTAAAAGGTTCTGCACTATCTTCTTACATCGATCTGTTTGATAGGCTATCTTTTCCAGATTTTCCCTTAAAGGGTCATCTTCTGGTAAATCCTCAAGGATTAGATTGCTGTATAACAGGATACCACCTAAAGGATTATTTATCTCGTGCGCAACACCTGCAGCCATTTGCCCCAAGGCAGCCAGACGCTCCGTGCGGGTTATCTGCATAAACGCCTTTTTAAGCCGATCATCCCTATCCTTTAAGGATCTTGCCATATTATTAAAGGCCTCATCCAATATATCAAAACTGGATGAGTTATCTAATGCCAGCTGATAATCAAGATTCCCGGAGGCAATGGCCTCTGTACCATCCTTTAAGACTCGAATTCGTTTTATAATACTATTACCCATGTAGAAAGAGATAATAAACGCAACTACCATACCCAAGCCAGTAATCACCAAAAACATAGCTATCGTGTGCAGTTTCATATCACGGTATTTTGCCTCTAGAATGCCTGTATACAGCATACCAATAATGCGATCATTACTATCGTATATAGGTGTGTATGCGCTGATATACCAGTCATTCACAACAAATGCCCTTCCAGTCCAATCCTTGCCCTGACCAATAACTCTATCATACACCTCTTTAGATACAATAGTCCCTATTGCCCTTTTATTATCTCGTGTTGGTACATTAGTAGAAATTCTAATTCCACCCTGGAATATGGTGGCAAACCCCATGTCTTTACCTTTATATTTCTCATTTAGATACACGGTCTCTTTAACCTTATCTACAATGGAATAATTTTTGTTTAAGAGTATGCCGCCCACTAAGGCTCCTAACATATTCCCTTGCCTGTCAATTATGGGACAGGCTGCCCTCAATACCATCCCACTTGATAAGGTCTTTTCCGCTATCTCTACAGATTGAGGCGTCTTTATAATATCCATACTCACCCTTTTGGTAAGGTTGGGATTTTCTCTCTCTATTTCATGCATAGTCATAAGTTCAGTAGAGAATACAGGGGTCCTTTCATCCAAGCACCTCTTTACAATGGGGTCCCACAAGATAGAATCTCCCTTAAGGCCTGGATTGGAGACCCTGTACAAAACCCTGCCACCTGCATCGACTATCGATAACATATCCAGACCCAGATGATCATGCGACAGGTCTAATCTCCTACGGACCAACCTTGTTAAGTCCCCCATTTCAGCAAGTTTCTTACTGTAGATGGCATTGTGCAGGGATGTCCTTACTGAAACGGACTGAAGCTGAGAACTGAGTCCCTCAAGGCTGTTATTATAGATAAGCCTGGCAACATTCAGATCGTCCTCTACCTTTCTCTGCACCTCATCAATGGTATTTTTATTTATTGCCCTTATCCCTACAAATGTAGCTACAATACCTGTAAGGCAAGTGGCTATCAAGAAACCCAATATAAGCCGTCTTTTCAGGTTTAAGTTAAAAATCCCCATAAATAACCCTAACGATAAACTTTATCTACTAGCCGCAATTCTTAATATCTATTATATCAGGAGGAACTCATGTAATCAATCTTGATCAAGAGAAATGATGAAATAAAGGGAGATGGCAAGATATTAAAGGATAATACTCCTAAGA
>CAZVAH010000146.1:0-5424 GCA_964625035.1 uncultured Bacteriovoracaceae bacterium
TATTTATACCTAGATGTCAACACAAAATTTCTCTTGGCTATAATGATCCTGGACATTTTATATGAAAACAGGGGTCAGGCATCAGGTAAGGTCTGGAAAAAATGGACCATAGACTTTACTTAAGGAGTTCCCTTCAGGACTGCTCCTTGACTTTTCTTTAATCCTCGTGAAACAAAGAAAGCTAAGCCCTGATATTCGATGTTATTGACTTTTTGATCCGCAAAGAATAGATTGAGCCCCTATGAGGGGAAAACTTGAACAGCCAAAAGGCCTTATAGAACTCCTGTCAATAGAGGTAGAGCGAATAGATACAGAGTATATGGAATTGTGGCTCGGCTATGAATTCAAGTGTCCCGGGGGTGAATATAAATCTGCTACGCCTATACCAATTACCACTTCTAAAAAGATGACAGATTGTTTCTTTAAAGAACTTATAGATGAAGCTGAACGCCTCTCTGACATGGACGGAAACGAGCCTGATAAGATAGGGCTCTATATATCCAATAAGAGCGAGAGTGTACTGCCTGTTAAGAATCTGTGCCAGAGGGTAGTGGATATTACGGGTATAGATATGCCTCTGGAAGAAAATAGGGAATATATAGACCTGTGTACAACAGGGATTCATTTCAAAGAGCCATCAAAGAGCCTAAACACCAGAGATTTTGACGAAAGACTTAAATTGTTCATGTTCAGGGCCAGGGATAAGATGACCAATGGGTATTATACTATAGCAGCAGAGGACTTGGAGAAGGCAAAGTTTCTGTGTTCTACGAGTCCATTGATATACAAGCTGATCGGGATCTGTCACAGGGAACTAGGGCATATGGATCTGGCTAAAGAGATGTTTTCTACTGCACTGGAACTAGGGGATGTGGATAAAGATACATTCCTGTATCTGGCAGAAACCAGCTTTTTTTTAAATGATATGGAATATGCTGAAGCCGTGCTTGAAAGGATGATCCTCCAATATCCTGGAGATATAAGGAGTATGATAGAGCTGGCCAATGTGAGATACCAGTTGGGCAAAAAATATCTGGATATCATTGATAAGGCATACTTCCTCGATAAAGATACTACCCAAAAGACTATCCTTCAGACCTTTGTCTTTAAACGGGCACACAATAAACCCCCTGCCTGGATCTCCACCAAAGGGGCTGCTGCAATTTTGAAGTTACCAGTAAAGACTATCAGAGCTCTTGCCATGAGACAAAGAATACCTGTAAGAGTAGATCCGACTGGGGCGGATAACCAAACCCTTATCTTTGATGAGGATGAATTAAAGGCCTGGGCCTTTGTGTACAGGAGATACCAATTATTTGAAGATGAAGTTGATCGAATTATGTCTGCCTCAGGGGAAAATTCAGATCAGGGGCGGGCTTTACTTTCCTGAACCAAACCCAAGGGGATTGGTGCCAGCTGTAATATTCTGCCATGGAATACCAGGTGGCATGCCTGATCCGGATGATAAAGGATATATCCCTCTGATAGAAGAGATAACATCTTGTGGCTTTTGTGCTGTACTATTCAATTTCAGGGGATGCGGCCTATCAGGAGGAAACATTGATATGGAGGGATGGGAGAGCGATCTTGAGGCAGTATTGGATAAGGTTTATAATACCCCTGGTATTGATCCATCTTCTATCCACTGTATAGGATCCAGTGCTGGTGGTGCTATAGCATCTAAGGTTGCCGTATTCAATAAACACATCAGAAGTCTTATGTTGATGGCAACTCCTGCTGAGTTCTCTGATATACTTCCAAAAGATCCTTATTTGCTTAAAAACCACTTTCTCGATATAGGGATTATAAAAGATGAAGGCTTTCCTGAAGATATAGATCTCTGGTATAATAATTTTGTGCAACTCATACCTGCAAGGTGTGTTCCTTTTATAAGCCCAAGGACTATTGCTATAGTCCACGGAACCCATGATACCCTTGTGCCTAAGCAGCATGCAAAACGCCTCTACGATGCTGCACTTGATCCAAAGGATATAATCCTCGTTGAAGGAGCTCCCCATCAGCTTAGAAAGGACACAAGGATCCCCAAGATAATAACAGATTGGTTAAACAAGGTTGCATGATCAATATATAAGGGTTGCCTTTATGGACAACAAGGAAAATAGATACTATCCAATATTTCTGGACATTAAAGATAAGGAGTGCGTTGTAGTGGGGGGCGGCATAGTAGCTTATAGAAAGATAGAGCCCCTTCTAGATGCAGGGGCAAAGGTCACAGTGATCTCCCCTGATGTAATCCCGGAGATTTCAGCAATGTCAGGAATAGAAATAAGGCAAAGACAATATAAGTCTAGGGATTTAAAGGATGCCTTCCTGGTGATTGCAGCAACAAATAATGAGAAGGAGAATAAGGTAGTAAGCAAAGAAGCACTCGCACGGCATATCTTTTGTAATGTAGTGGATCAGATAGATCTCTGCAGTTTTATCGTCCCTTCTGTGGTAGAAAAAGGGCTTATCAAGATAGCCATCTCTACTGGCGGGGCATCCCCCTCTCTGGCCAGCAAACTACGTAAAAGGATTGACAAGCACATAGGCCAGGAATATGAGATACTCGCTAGAATCCTTGATAAGATACGGCCTTTAGTCCTATCCCAGGATGTGGGGGCTTCCGGGCATAAAAGGATATTTGACGTGTTAATAGATTCCCAATTAGTGGATGCGATTAAGGATAATGATAGATCTTTAGCAGAAGACATACTTTTTCAGGCACTGGGCATGCATATTACCTTAGAGGGGATCTTATGACCATCCCCAATCTTACCTTGAGTGTATATATCATAACCTCCGGAGTATTTATCTCATACCTGTTTATAAGGAATTCTATTGTTATCCATATCTCAAGGGCATTATTCTTGGCTTGTGTGGGCTTACACCTTATATCTATTATTCTACTTAATAAACATATACATCAGTTACCACTAACCTCTATCCCCCAGGCTATAAATATGATGATACTCTTTGCATCTGTAATCTTTATCCCGCTTGTATTCAGGGGCACTACCTTTGTGTTGGGTGTCTTTTTTATACCTGCGGCAGCCTTTGCCCTTGCTTTGGTATTACCTTTTACAGGATTTAGTCCCGGGCCCATCTTCAATCCATACCAGCCCTGGTATCCCCTCCATACATTAAGCGTAGTTATAGGAGAGGCCTTATTTGGAGTAGCTGCCATTACATCTATAGCCTATTTAATACATGAAAAGATCATAAGGAACGGAGATATACACTCACGTGGCTCAAACCTGCCGGCACTTAGTATTTTAGATACACTACTTTATAGTGCACTTACCCTGGGATTTATTGCCATCACCATAGGCATGATTGTAGGGGCGCTGTGGGCTGCTACACTGGGACTTAATTTGTACAACATAGCCCCTAAGGCCATAACAGGCGCTATCACCTGGATAATATTTGCAATATGTATCCACCAGAGATTTGCTATTGGGTGGAGAGGGAGACGCACTGCCATCATCACCCTGATAGGGTTTTCCTGTATGGTCTTCCTCTTAATAGGCATAAGATTCTTATTCCCTGGTGCCCATGGCATAGGACTACTACTATGAATCGTATAAAGTGTGTGAGCATAAACCACAGAGTTGCCCCTATTCATATAAGAGAACAGATACGAATCTCTCCAAAGGATATTGCACCTATATTAGGGAAGGACTCTGAGGCATATGTCCTAAATACCTGTAACCGTACAGAGGTATATTACATAGGCATAGATACTACGGTGCTTTTAACACTGATTGGATCTTTATCAAAGATAGATCCCCTACAACTAGAGAAGGTATCAGAGACATTCGCAGGCAGGCAGGCCATTTATCACCTGTTTATGGTGGCTTCAGGCCTTGATTCTGCTGTGTTAGGTGAGCCTCAGATCTTAGGCCAGGTCAAGGAGGCATACAGAGATGCCTTAAAGACCGGGATTACATCTACCATCCTCAACAAGGCCATGCACAAGGCATTCACGACGGCAAAACGCATAAGGACAGACACACCTATAGGAAGGCTCCCAGTGTCTGTCGCATCAGAGGCAGTGGAGCTTGCCTGCCATATATTTGGAGACATCAGGCAAAGGAAGACCCTTATTATAGGTGCTGGTGATATGGCCACTATCGCAGTACAGCGCCTAAAAGACAGGGGTGCTGATGAGCTTTACATAGTAAACAGGACATATGAAAATGCGGCCCGCCTCGCCAGACAATTAGGCGGTAAGCCAAAACCCTTTGATGAACTCTATACAGCCATAAAGAAAAGCGATATTGTCATCTCATCTACCGCTTCTTACCAGCCTATCATAACATGCACTATGATGAATAAATTAATGAAAGAGAGAAAACATAACCCTATCTTTATCATAGACATTGCCCTTCCCAGAGATGTAGAGCAGGATGTAGGAAAAATCTATAATTGCTACCTCTACGATATAGACGCCCTGAAGAACATGGTAGATAAAAATATCACTGGTAGAATGCAGCACATATCTAAGGCTCAAGAGATCATAGAATATGAGACCTCCATATTTGAGAAATGGATGAAGGCACTGGATGCTACCCGGACAATAAAGGAGTTGTATTCTCTCGTAGAGATTCATATCCTGGATGAACTCAAAAATGGGGCTACCTTAGGTGAAGAAGAAAGGGGGATATTAGAGAGGTCACTTAGATCCATGGCCAAGAGATTATTAAACAGGCCGGTAGATTTCTTAAAGTCACATCCGGGGTTGGCCCATATAGAACATACACGGAGGATATTTCAGCTAGATGAGGACTATCAAGATAGGCACAAGGGGAAGCAGACTTGCCCTGATACAGACAGAGAAGGTAAAAAAGAGTATATCAAATATAAGACCAGATCTTAAGATAGCTACCCATATAATACAGACTTCAGGAGATCTCCTTAAAGATATGCCTCTTGATAAGATCGGGGGCAAAGGGGTCTTTGTAAAAGATATAGAAAAAAGACTTCTGACAGGAGAAATCGACATAGCCGTACATAGCCTGAAGGATATGCAGGCCCGCCTGCCCCAAGGTCTTATTATCGGTGCATTTCTAAAAAGGGATGATCCAAGGGATATGCTGTTTCCCTGTTCGTCTATGGCAGGATGCACAATGGAGACGCTACCTGACGGGGCAAGTATTGGGACATCAAGCCTTAGACGAAGGTGCCAGATCAAGGATATAAGGCCTGATATAAGGGTTAAGGATATACGTGGAAATATCCCTACAAGATTAAAAAAGGCAGGCAGCGATGTAGATGCTGTTATCCTTGCCTGCGCTGGAGTCAAACGCATTGGGCTCCCACCTGGCATCCCTATAGATATAGATACCATGATCCCTGCCCCTGGTCAGGGTGTTATTGCGGTGGAGGTAAGGGAAGATGATAGACAAGTGCAAAGTATCATTA
>CAZVAH010000147.1:0-3509 GCA_964625035.1 uncultured Bacteriovoracaceae bacterium
CGTATATTATAAGCTTAGCACCAAAGGAACGTACACGCTTCGCTGTTTTTTTGCCAACAGCACCCATTCCGATAAGACCGACTATCTTGCCCCCCAATTCACTGCCCTGGAATCTTTTATGAGCCATGCCCATACGGCCCATGTCTCCGGCTTCACTACCAGGTTCTCTCAAAAATTCTCCAGATGCAGGGAATCTACGTGCCAGCATCAGCATAAAGGCTACAGTCAAATCAGCGACTGCATCTGCGTTACGGCCAGGCGTGTTAATTACAGGAATACCGAGTTTTGTGCAGGCTTTGATATCTACATTCACAGGATTTGCCCTGCAGGTGGCGATCAGTTTAAGATCAGGGAGCTTGGTCAGTGACATGGCATCAACTATGTCGATCTCGGTAATAAATACATTAATCCCATGAAGCGCCTTTACCAGATCATCGCCTGTAAGAAGGCGCATTTTTTCACGATAGCTTGCATACTCAACATCGCCCATTTCGCTTAGAGCATCAATCGCCTCTTTATCTAGTTCTGCAGTCACCAGTATATGCGGCCTGAAGTCAGTAGCAACAGCCTCGCTCTCAGCTTCCTTCTGGCCACCTGCTATTTCCTGCAGGATCATATTTCCTGCCTTATCATCAACTTCCTTTCGTGAGGCCATAAGCGATGACCAGTCATTATAAAGTCTCTGATATACTTTGGAACCTTTTTCATCAGGAGTATGCTCGCGGACTGTACAAGCCAGCCTTCCAGCCCCCTCAATAAGATCCTTAAAGATACCTGCACCAACACCCGCGCAAATTGCTGCCCCCAGCGCGGTTGCCTGAGGTTCAAACACATTGACCGGGATATTCAGAATATCGCAGTTGATCTGTGACCACAATGCACTTCTCGACATCCCGCCGCAGAGTTTCAATTCATTTATTTCGCCGCCGACTTTCTTGATCTGTTCGATATTTGCAACAAGAGTATATGCCATCCCTTCCAGGATCGATCTGCACATATTGGCCCGGCCGCCCTTCTTATCGGCAATTACAGGCGAGAGAGTCAGGCTGTTTACAGGGATGCTCATCAATTCTTTGGCATTGAAGACCTGCCCTCCCAGGGTCGATATAATGCCGTTTGATCCTGGCGCAGCAGTTGTTGCTTCAGCCATAAGAGTTGCTACCGGAGATGTGGCATCAGGATACAGGACTTCAGCAAGCATATCAAGCATTCGGCCGGTTGCGCCTGCATTGCTTTCCAATACCCACATTCCAGGCACAATATGCTGCCCTGTCCATAATCGTGCTTCAGGGTCGATAATTGGACGATCAACAACTAATTGAACCGGGGTTGTCGTCCCTGCTACTGCTGCCATCTGCCCGGGGGAGGCAGCCCCTGACCCTAAAAGACCGCTTTGAGTATCTCCTCCACCCACGGCAACAGGAATCCCTGCAGTAAGCCCCAGATGCTTGGCAGCTTCTTTTGTCAATGTGCCGAGTTTCTCCCCAGCATTCATCACCTTGGGAAAGATATTCCTTGAAAAGTTGAGTTCCTTGATTATATCGTCTGCCCAGTCGCGGGATTCAAGATCCAGTAGCATAGTTTCACCAGCCTGTGACGACTCTGTTGCCACCACGCCAGTCAGGCAGTAGCCTGCCCAATCACTGATGCTTAATACGGCAGAGGCGTTTTTCAGAGTATCTGGTACATTATTAGTCATGTAGGTAAGATGTGATGCCACAAACACGGGGCAGGGCCAATGCCCGGTTCTATTGTAGAGTTTCTGCCCATGATCAGCAGCCAGTGTAAAGGCCTCCATGGCAGCACGAGCATCCTTGTTCGCAAAAGTCATCAGCGCCTTCCCATTCTTATCGATAACGATAACACCGTGCCGCATACTTGTCGTTGCAATGCCAAGCACCTTATCAGGGCTTACACCAGCCTTGGTGAGCACTTCCCTTGTTATCATGCCTATCTTGCGCCAGATATCATTGAGGTCTAAATCAAATCCAAAACCGCCGGTACCTGGGGCAACCGGATGAGTCCATGTTCTGGAAGCACTGAAGATCTGTCTATTTTCAACCTCAACAAGCATGCAGCGCCCGCTGCCACCCCCTATGTCCAATCCAATAATATATTGTTCGCCCATCTTCCTTCCAAAGAGTATTTTGTTAGTTTAATCCAGCTTACTTGGAAAATTTAATAAAACCAGCTCGTGTAAACAATTTCTCGTTCATATCTTGCACCATAATTACTTTAAAACAGCCCTTCCTGTATGGGCCGGGATATAATTGTCCATGGTCGCGTCTCATATTCACACAAACCTGACTACCAGAAGTCATACGAAACTTGCCGTCCGGGGTTTCAGTCGCTTCGATGACCCAGTATGATCCCTTCCACAGTTTGCCGCTGCGGTCGACATTACGTTTATAGATATGCTTGAATGTTCCCTTTTCAATCCAGCCTTGGCATGGACCGTATGCATAGTTTGGCACTGTGCTTGTTGATTCAATAACATAGACCTTTGACTTCACCCAGATGACATCCGTGATATGCCAGGGAGCGCCAGTCCAGCCGGGTGTTTCATAACCTGCCTCAACCTCAAACCCGGTTGACGCGTTACCGATTCCAATTGATGTGCCTTCTTTATTCCAGACAACTTTTCTTGGATTTTCGCTACAATATGGTACCAGGGCATCTTTTTCTCCCAGGAATTTATACCTGGCCTCCTCAAAGGATGTCTTTGGGCCGCCCGCCCAGCTATCGTCCGGGGCTGCATCAAAACCAAAGTGCACATCAGAGCCTGATAATCTATGCGATAATCGCTTCACCTTTCTAAGCTGAGGAGCCCAGACGAACCGCAAACCGTTTTCCAGAGGATATAACGGATAGAGAGCCAGTGTGCCTGTTCCGGCCATACTGAAAGGTTCCCTGAAGACAGAAAGCTGAGCATAATCGGATTTGGATTTGGTCGGGTCTAAAATAAGCGAATAGTTCTCCATTATCAGTCTCCTTTCAAGACCTTTACGAGTACACGAAAGCCACGTCTGGCTTCCACGGACGTTACCCTGCATAAAGTACTCTTCAAAGATGTTATTGTACATGAGCATTACCGAAAATTTAGGATCTTTTACATCTAGCTTGGGAAATGGCAACCCTTTGATACCGCGGGCAGGCTTTCCTGTTTTTACATCAATAATACCATTGTTTTCATCAATCTTATACCGCCCGACATTTGCCTCCCAGTTGTCTTTGACCTCCTTTGGCCAGAATTCTTTCGGATCGAAATTGAGTTTTCCGATTTTCATTGTCATATCACCGTTCTTTACCCAGGTTACAATGTAATCAGGCACAAGACCCTCGATCTTTTGATAGTTGCTTTTATCAATCACATCTCCTGGCACAACATCTGCCTGCACACTCTGAGCCAGCAAACCAAACACTAAGATTGTAATTGCAAATAATCTTGTTCTCGCCATAGTACCTCCTCTTTGATAGATGATCTTTATAGATACATCCGCATTTCTGGC
>CAZVAH010000147.1:3519-5370 GCA_964625035.1 uncultured Bacteriovoracaceae bacterium
CTCTTCAAGGCCTTAATTCACATCATTTAGTTATTGCACCGATTCTTACAACTCTACTCCCACAAGTTTGTTTAATATTTTAGATAATAACGAGTGGGTTGTCAAGAATAAAAATCAACCAACTGGTTGGTTTTTAACGTGGTAATTCGCAGTAGCTTACTGTAGGAAGATCCTTTTCATTACATCATGGTAAAGCGCCACAGGACCCCCATGAATGGGAGGATCAACCAAATGCTCTGCAAATAGATATTGAGGGCCCTGTTGTCAAAGATCCTGCGCCCAGTACATATATCGATACCCTTTGCCAGGAAAAAAAGGGGGGGTATGAGGCCATAGGCCAGTACAGGAGCAACTCTTAAGGGGAAACTCAAAAACAATACCAGGGCCATAATCATGATACTATATTCCAACATAAGTATAGCCTTTGGCTCATCAATGTATCTAGCCATGCTCATTATTCCCTGGATGGAATCCCTTTCTATATTTTTTAGTCCCTTAAGTATCTCAACCCCTAAGTAGTGTATGACAGTATAGATACCTAAAATGAGAACAGCCGAATGCATATTGGCCTTAGCAAGACTTAAGGGCACAATAACGGAGACAATGATAAATATGATAAGGCCAAAGATAGAACGTACATAGTCTTCAACAACCCTAAGACAAAGCAAAGGCCTTAGAAATGCTACGCCTGCTACGAGAATGAACCCTTTGGGGCCAGTGGCGATAAAAGCAAAGGTGACTGCAACCGAGGCACATATGCCCCATCGTAGCCAATGAGAGGGTTCCATTATCTTGTTAGCAGAGGAGAATGTAAGAAAAAACACAGATAAAAGTATATACCAGTTATATCCAAGGCCACAAAATACCAGAGCAGCCATTGCAAGACCAAGACTGCCAAGTGCTGGGCACAAAGGGCTATATGCAATATAATCAAGGATTGTCTGTTTGAGGCTTGGGCCGGCCTCTACCTTCTTCAGCATGGATACGCATTCTTCTATGACCCATTGTGGGGTAGATGCACCAGCAAGAATAGCGACTTTGCGTATTAATCTTGTATCAATGCCTTCCAATTCAGATGCCGCTTCAATTCTTAGCACTCTTTTCCCATAAGAACGGGCTATCTCTTCAAGTCTTGAGGTATTGGCAGAGTTTCTCCCTCCAACTACAATAAATGTGTCATGATTTTTTGCTAGAGCCCCGACCTCTTTCTGACGCCCAGTTGTTGATTCACATATGGTATCAAACACATCAATAGTATGGGCCTTGTTTCTTAGGACGGCTACGATCTCTCTGTTTAGGGATACATCAAAGGTGGTCTGTGCAACCACTGCCATCTTTTTTACATTCTCAAGTTTGTGAGCATCTTCTATCCCTTGGACTACCCTTCCTTTGTCTCCAGCCATAGCCAGGTGTGCGTCTACCTCTGGGTGATCTTTATCACCAATAATTACTATCACATCACACGATTTTGCTGCATGCTTTATAAATGAATGAACCTTCAAGACCATGGGGCAAGTGGCATCTATGACCTTTATCCCTCTTTTCTTTAAGGCTGCTTTTTTTTCTGGCGCAATGCCATGGGCCCTTATTATTACGATATTGCCGGATTCCAGGGATGGATCTAAGGGGTCTTCTATGATACCTATTCCACGATTTGAAAACGCCTTTATTACCTGCGGGTTATGGATTATCGGGCCCAAGGTATATATCTTCACCCCTGGATTCATCTGTCTTACTCTAAAGGTGATATCTATTGCTCGCCTTACACCAAAACAAAACCCTGCATTTTGTGCTACAGTGATCTTCATCTATCTACCTTATAAACCCTCATGCCTGCATAGCAGGCACAAC
>CAZVAH010000148.1:0-5338 GCA_964625035.1 uncultured Bacteriovoracaceae bacterium
GGCGGCAATAAAAGGGTTCCTAGATGCTGGGGGCGAGCATACCAAGGCTAAGGCCAGTTATTTTCTAGAGCGTATCTTTATTATGATCCAGACGACAAGGGCAATGCTCCAAAAGAGAATGGCGCCAATCGGCGCATCATGCCTGAATTCTAACATTATTCCCCCAGTACAGTATTATCTATTAATCTGGTAGAGCCTATCCTTACAGCCAGGGCAATAAGGGCTTTATCTTCTATAGTCCTTATAGGGGAGAGTCTTTCCGGATCCACCACCTCGACATAGTCTATATCACATCCTTCTTCAGAGGATATCATCTTTTTGACAGAGTCTCTTATCTTGGAGGCATCTCGCACGCCTTCTGCAAACAAATTTCTTGCAAGATGTAGTGATTTATTAAGTATGAGGCTTTTTTTCCTTTCATCAACCCTTAGATATGCATTTCTTGAGCTCATGGCCAGCCCGTCTGGTTCTCTGATGGTAGGGTGGCCCACAACCCGCACATTCATGTTGAGATCCTTTACTAGTTGTTTTATCACAGCGAGTTGTTGAAAATCCTTTTCTCCAAACACAGCTATGTCCGGCTCTATTATATTAAACAGCTTTGTAACTACCGTGGCAACCCCCCTGAAATGATGAGGCCTTGATACGCCGCACAGTACATTTGTTATATTCTCCACGTTCACATACGTGGAGTAGCCTTCAGGATACATCTCCTCCACGCTCGGGGCAAATATGCATTCCACCCCTACGGCCCTGGCCAAGGTTTTATCCCTTTCCATGTCTTTGGGATACTTATCCAGGTCCTCGCCCTGGCCAAACTGGGCAGGGTTAACAAACAAACTTATAATCAGGTGATCAGATATCTTTTTTGCCATGCGCATCAACATTAGATGTCCTTCATGGAAATATCCCATAGTGGGGACAAGACCGATAGTCGTCCCGTTGGATTTGACAGCTAAGACGTATCTCTTCATGCTAGCGATGTCTTCTATTACTACCATGAGAAAATTTCCTTATCCTTTAAAAGAATGTTCCTCATCCGGGAATATACCGCTCTTTACTTCACTTGAATATGTATCAAGGGCATCTTTTATGACTTCGAATAAGGTTGCGTATCTTTTGACAAATTTGGGTTTAAACTCTTTAAACATACCCAAGAGGTCCTGGATCACCAACACCTGACCGTCGCAGTATGGACCGGCACCTATCCCTATAGTAGGGATATTAAGGGCATCTGTTATCTCTTTGGCTGTATTTACGGGAACACATTCTAAAACCAGAGAAAATACCCCTGCATCCTGAAGGGCAAGGGCATTTTCTAGAAGGGCTTTTGCTGCCCTTTCGCCTCTACCTTGCACCTTATGACCGCCAAAGGCATGAATAGACTGTGGTGTAAGACCAAGGTGTCCCATTACAGGGATATCTGCTGCAACAATGGCCTTTACCTGATCAAATACCCTCTTGCCCCCTTCAAGCTTTACTGCCTGGGCCTGGCCTTCCTGAAGGAACCTTCCTGCATTTGCTACAGCCTGTTCCATGTTTATTTGGTAAGACATAAACGGCATATCTCCTACCACAAGTGAACCAGGCTTGGCCTTTGTTACGCACTTGGTGTGATATATCATCTGATCCATAGTAACACCCAAGGTGGTCTCCCCACCTGCCATTACTACACCGGCAGAATCGCCCACGAGGATGATATCGATATCAGAGGCGTCAATAATGCGGGTCATAGTAAAGTCATAGGACGTTACCATTACTATCCTATCTTTACCCTTTTTGCTCATGATATCCTGAACAGTTATAGGTTTTTTCATGCAAAGCCCTCCTTTACGCAACATAATATTTGGTAGCAGATCTATCAAGTGAAAAATTGTAAGTATACACCAAATATAGGGACAAAGCGAGCGCGCAATCTGCATATACCCCATAAAAATTTACAACTAGCACTTGACTTTTCTTACCTATATGGTTATCTTTACTAAGATACTAATGGCAGTTTTGTCATTGGTATCTTTTTGTTTTTTTAATAGCGTTTTTATTAACGTGGAGGGACAGCATGAAACGAAGCCCTATAACACGGGATGGATATGATGCCCTTAAAGCAGAACTTGATTATTTAAAGAAGAGAGAGAGGCCCAAAATAATCGCGGAGATTGAGGAGGCCAGAGGGCATGGGGACCTCACGGAAAACGCGGAATACATATATGCAAAGGAGCGACAGGGATTTATTGAGATCAGAATTCAGGAATTAGAGACAAAACTGGCCACCTCAGATATTATAGACACGACTAACCTTCCTGAGGATCGAGTGGTTTTTGGGTCAAAGGTGCTTCTTTGCAATGTTGATACAGCAGCAGAGGTGGTCTACCAAATAGTAGGGACAGATGAGTCTGATATAAACCAGGGTAGGATATCCATAGGGTCTCCTATTGCAAAGGCGTTGATCGGCAAAGGCCCGGACGATGCAGTTGTTGTTGACACCCCAAATGGGAAAAGGGAATACGAGATCCTAGAAATCCTCCAGGGATAAAGGACGTTAGAGGGGGGATATTGCCTCTTTTATGAGGGGATCAGTCAGTTTCTTTTGTTTTTAAGACATCTCCTGGCACCAAAAATATGTGTGGTCTTGACAGGACAGGATCTTTTTCCACCACAACGGTTGTATCATATACGTACACTATATTGCTATAGTTAAGGACATCACGGATGTTACCTGATTTAAAAATTTCTCCATCTTTTAGTAATACTACGGTATCACAATAGATGCTGGCCAGATTCAGATCGTGAAGAATGACAATCACAGTAAGGTGTTTGTCTTCACTTAAATACTTTATCAAATCCAGTATTTTTATTTGGTGTCCAATATCCAAATGAGAGGTGGGTTCGTCCAGTAATAACAAATCCGGCTCCTGCGCAAGGCCCTGGGCCAATACCACCCTTTGCATTTCACCGCCTGACAGGGATGACACCTTCTTCTTCCTATAGTGACTAATATCCAGCAGTTCAATGACATCTTCTAATATTTTATAATCGCTTGGCCTTAAGGCCTCAAGTCTATTTCTATGAGGGTATCTTCCCATTAAGATAAATTCCTCCACAGTAAACGAGAAGGGTATTAGCTGGAATTGCGAGAGTATGGAGATTTCTTTAGCAAATTCTCGCTGTGGTATGGATTTAATGTCTTTTCCTTTATATAAAATTCTGCCCTGCCATGGGGGTAGCACCTTAGCGATAGCCTTAAACAGAGTAGATTTGCCTGCTCCGTTTGGGCCAATTATCCCAAGGAATGCCCCATAAGGCACTTCAAGACAGATGTCCTTTATGATGGGTATCTTGTCGTAACCTGTTGTAAGGTCTTCTACCTTTAGGATAGCCACATTACATAATCTCCCAGTCTTCTGCCTTTATCAAGAAGCCTATAAAAAACAAGGCGCCAACTATGCCTGTAATCACACCCACTGGCAGTTCCAGGGGGCGGATTATAACCTGGGCAATTATATCACACAGGAGAAGGAAGGTGGCCCCTGCAAGCATAGAGGCAGGCAGCAGCACCTGGTGATTTGGGCCAATAGCCCTGCGAACAAAGTGTGGTATAATAAGACCGACAAAGCTTATTATACCAGATACAGCCACACATGCCCCTGTTATGATGGATGCCATAATGAAGAAGAACACCTTTGCCTTTTGTGCATTAAGCCCAAGGTGCAAGGCCTTTTCTTCTCCCAGACTGAGCAAATTTAGGTCTCTACCAAAAGGGACAAGGAGCACCACCAAAGGGACTACAATCAAGGCAGTAATATTTATCAAGGTTGTGTTTATGGGAGAGAGGTTCCCCATCAACCACATTATGGTATTATGAACATCCCTTGTGCGGGCCAGTGCAAAAATGAGCATTACTATAGAGGAAAAAAGAAAGCTTAGGATAACACCACTTAAGATCAATACTGTATTAGAAAAATTCTTTATGGAAGAGATACCATAGACCAAAATCATGCTGGAGCAACACCCGGCAAAACACATCCCAACCATCGGAAACCCACTTATGCCGAGGCAAATAGAGATGGCAGCACCGAGTGCACCACCCCCGGAGACCCCTAATGTATAGGGCTCTGCAAGAGGATTTCTCAAGATAGCCTGGAAGATTACCCCGCAACCAGCAAGGCCTGCCCCCACAGTAATACCCATGATAGCCCTTGGGATACGCAACCTCCAAAGGATGGTATGACTGATCCCTTCTTCTTGCGGATGGATTAAGGCATCAATGACCATACTTAAGGATATGGTGGCCCCGCCTGTGATTAAGGCAAGAAACACACTGATTAGAAGGCTCAATCCAAGTATTATAAAGATAAGGGATACTTTATTGCAGTTCATATAACCCCTGGATATAATAGATTTATAATGGTCTTATACCCTTCTAAAAACATCAAGGGGGTTGGCTGACAGACCTTATCAGGCTGGATTATAAACACCTTTGCCTCCTTAACTGCGTCTATATGGGCAAAACCCCTCCATAGGGATACCAACGAGGATGACGTTCCCTTCATATCCGCAACGATTATGATTACATCCGGATTTTTGGAGATCACATCTTCTATGTTTACACGAGGATACCTGTTAGGCATGTCCCCAAAGATGTTAGTACAACCAGCAAGGCGAATAAATTCGGAGGCAAATGTATTATTATTAATTGTAATAATAGGGCTTGAACTTACCTGCCAAAATATGCGCTTGCTAACCCTGGATTTAATAGAGTTCTGTATTAGGCTTACCTGTTTGACCACATTGTCTACTAACTCCTTTGCCTTTTGCCCCTTGCCAAGGAGTACGCCTAACTCGATAAAAGACTCACAAATCCCCTCCAGGTCGGCCCCTTCATCAAGGACAGAAACATGTATGCCAAGGGATTTAAGTTTATACACGTCTTTTTCTTTGTTGCAGCCCTTGCTTGCAAGCACCAGGTCTGGCCTTAACATAACAATCTTTTCTATATTTAGCTCAGTTAAGGTGCCCACTATCTCTTTTGAGCGTGCACAATTTGGGTGATAGTATGTGACCCCAACGAGGAGGGCTTCTGAACCAAGGTCATAGACCTCTCTGGTTATGGATGGAGCCAAAGAGATTATCCTTTGTGGTAAAATTGTTTCAGCCAGGCAGGGATAGGGGCAGATGAAAAAAAGCAGGATAAAAAAACAGTATATCTTTTTCAGTATCTGCAAAGGGAATTCCCCCTAGATTAAATTACCCGCATACTCACACAAGGGATGCTTTTATGTCAAGAAAAGGCTTAATCCTTCGCATGGC
This sequence comes from uncultured Bacteriovoracaceae bacterium, assembly GCA_964625035.1. Taxonomy (GTDB): domain Bacteria; phylum Desulfobacterota; class Desulfomonilia; order UBA1062; family UBA1062; genus JAGGYK01. The sequence goes on from CAZVAH010000148.1 coordinate 5,308, forward strand.
TTAATCCGACTTCGCGTCCGCTTCGACGGAC
>CAZVAH010000149.1:0-5336 GCA_964625035.1 uncultured Bacteriovoracaceae bacterium
AGGACTATGGTGCTTTTATAACAGAGGCGATAAAGAATCTTGAAGAAGATATACATGTGGCCAGCCAGGATATGGAGAACAAGAGGCAGGCCTATGTAGACGCAAAAACCAAGTACAAGGCCATGGGGAGGCTTAAGGAAATTGATTTTATGAAATACAGGCAGCAGGAAAATTTAGATGAGATGCGATTTATAGACGAGATGGCAGTCATCAGGCATAAGGAGGAGAGGTGGTGAGCAAGAAGGCAGCAAGGATTATTATCATAGCGATTATTGTAAATTTAAGTTTTATAGTCTCATATATCCATATAAATTCAACGCTCGCTGCACCTGATGAACCTGCAGATATACAAGACAAACAGGAAACACGTACCCCAGATGAGCAATGGGAGATGATTCAGAAAAGGCAAGAAGAACTTAACGCAAGACAAGTTCAGCTAAAGGAGTTGGAGAAACAGGTAGATGAAAAGATTAAGAGGCTGGAGGGGCTAGAGGCCTCAATAAAAAGGGAAGTTGAAGCATATAAGATAGAGAGTGACGCAAGGGTGCGACATTTAGTGAAGATATATTCATCCATGAAGCCAAAGGCTGCAGCAAGCCTTATGGATAAACTCGATACCAACGTGGCAGTAGAGGTGTTCATAAATATGAAGGGTGATGCAGCGGGCGCAATTCTCTCATATATGGAGATCAAGAAGGCAGCAACCATAAGCAGGATGCTTGCTACATATAAAGGTTCACTCAAGTAAGGCATAGCAGTCAGAATTTGAACTGGCAATAAATTTACGAAAAATATCCAGGATGCCCCGCCCGTGGGGGCTTCACTTTTAAGATTTCTCTGTATACTCAGGGTTGTGCTTCGGATGGCTAGGGAGAGTTATACACCCTCTGATTTTAATCAAGGAATAATTTAAGTTAGGGCTCAATATCGCCGTAAAGTAATAAGATATTAGGTAAGCTGCTTATATGGTCATGAGAGGGTGAGATTATGAATGTTAAGATAGTGTTACGATATACTGATGGCAGGGTATTAAAAGGTAACACCTATGATTTTTCCCCGGTCAGGCCAAACTTTCATTTTAGCCCTATCAATTCATCAGACGATCCGATTGAGGTGAACATGGGAGAGCTGAAGGCTGTCTTTTTTGTGAAGGATTTTGAGGGAGACCCATCTTACAATGAGCGGAAGGACTTTACCGAAGTAGACCAGACTTATGGCCAGAAGGTGGAGGTGATATTTGCGGATGGTGAAAGGCTGGAAGGTACCACTACGGGCTACGATCTGGAGCGCCTCGGGTTTTTTCTCTTTCCAGCAGATCCAAAGGGCAATAATATAAGGGTATTTGTGGTATCCACAGCTGTGAGCAAAGTTCGCCATCTGTAGTTTCTTTAGATATGATCTGACGCATAGCAGTATGTTTGTTGCTAATAACTAAATATGTAAGACCTCCTTTATCCCTTTCTTTATTCCCTCCTTGTCAATCCCGTAGCGGGCGTAAAGTTCTTCCGGATAGCCAATTACAGAGAAAACATCAGGTATACCCAGCCTCTTGAATTTTATCCCAATGCCGGCATCAGCCAGGGTCTCAGCCACAGCACCACCCAGGCCACCGATTATGGAGTGTTCCTCTGCGGTGATAATAGCCCCTGTAGTCTTCGCAAGAGAGATCACTGCTTCTTTATCAAGGGGTTTAATGGTGTGCATGTTTAACACCTTGATCTTTATCCCCTCATCCTTGAGCTCGTCTGCTGCATCTATAGCCTCCTTCACACATACCCCACAGGCTATCACCGTAGCAGCACTGCCGTGATTCCTCATCATGATACTCTTCCCAATGGTGAGCTCATATTGGTCGTCTTCATATGCCAGGGGTTCAAGAGACCTGCCTATCCTGACATAGAGTGGCCCATCCAAATCTTTCGAGGCCCTTACCACCTTTTCTGTCTCTATGGAGTCAGCCGGGACCATAACGGTCATATTTGCCATGGAACGCAATATGGCTATGTCCTCAGTGGCGTGATGGGTGGTACCACCGTTGCCCATGGATAGACCTGCATGTGTGGCGATAATCCTCACGTTTAAGTTCGGGTATGCAACATCGGTTCGTATAGATTCAGCGCATCTCAGTGAAGCGAATACTGCCATTGTTGATAAAAACGGGATCTTGCCACTTACTGCCATACCTGCTGCAGCTGCCACCATGTTATTCTCGGCAATGCCGAAGTTAAAGAACCGCTCAGGGAAGACCTTTTTAAAATCTCCTGTTTTATTTGACCTCATGAGGTCTGAGGTAAGCACCACAATATCAGGATTGGTCTCTGCCATCTCTCCGATGACCTTCCCGTACACCTCTGATTGGGTGAGCTGGTCATATGTGTCTGTAGTGAAGGTAAACCCGGTTACGATCTGTTTTTGAATGTCTGTCATTTTATCACCCTCCTTACTGGACGGCACTGCTCTATACTCTTGTATGCTTCTTCTGATTTTTCTCCATCAAGACCGGAATAGTGCCATATTGGATTATCTTCCATGAATTTCACTCCTTTTCCTTTTACTGTCCGAGCGATTACCAGATTCGGCACTTCATTATCAGCAGGTGGTAGACTATCAAACGTATCCACAATGGTCTCCATATTATGGCCATCGATATCATACACCCTCCAGCCAAATGCCTCCCAGCGTTGGCTTATAGGCTCTATGCTCATGATCTCCTCGGTAGGTCCGTCGAGGCTCAAGCGGTTACGGTCAATGATGGCGGTGATATTGCCGAGTTTGTAATGGCTCGCAGCCTGCGCAGCCTCCCACACCATCCCCTCATTGATTTCTCCATCACCCAAAAGTGCAAAGACCCGCCACTCTTCGTTATCGAGCCGGGCGGAAAGCGCCATACCTACAGCCACAGATAATCCATGGCCAAGGGATCCAGTGCTCATCTCTACCCCCGGGATCTTTTTCATGTCCGGGTGCATCCCAAAGGGGCTATCAAGCCGGTTAAAAGTCTCAAGCCAATCTTTCGGGAAAAACCCCAAATCTGCAAGCACAGGGCAATAAGCGATGGAGCCATGTCCCTTAGAAAGAACAAATCTGTCCCTCTTAGGCCACTTTGGATCACCCGGCTTCAAATTCATTACATGATAGTGTAGTGCTATGATGATATCTATCATGGACAGTCCACCACCGAGATGTCCACCCCCGGCAATAGCCGAGAGACGAACGATCTCCTTGCGTAACTCCATGGCCTTGTCATCGAGGAAATCTAAGAGTTCTTCCTTTGTAGCAAATTCCTTTATGCCCATATTCGGCCTCCTTTAAAAATATATCTTATGCCTTAAAAAACACATTAAGCCTACCCGATGGAACCTCCGTCAACAAAGATCACCTGCCCGGTGATATAGGATGATTCCTCGCTTGCCAGAAAGATTGCGGTGCCTATGATGTCCTCTGGTGTCCCAATCCTTCCCTTGGCAATCTTCCAGGTCTCAAGGGCATCCTTGATAGGGCCCTCGGTGTAGAGATGCTGAGTCATTGGAGTGTTGATATAGCCGGGGGCAATAGCATTGATGTTGATCCCGGTCTTTGCGAGCTCCTTTGCAACCGCGATATTAAGCCCAACGATGCCCCCTTTGGCCGAGGTATACTCGGCAACGGCTGGCCCTCCCACATAGGGAGCTAAAGATGCGATATTGATAATCCTGCCCTCCCACCTGGGCAACATGGATTCCTTGAGCACAGCCCGTGTACAGTAAAAGGCACCGTAGAGATTAGTCTTAATAGTCTTGTCCCATGATGCATCGTCAATCTCGGTTATTGGATTCATAGGAAATATCCCGGCAGTATTCACAAGGATGTCAATTGAGCCGAGCTTTGTGACAATCTCTTTAACCATCTGATTCACAGCAGCACTATCTGTTACATCGGTGATGAACTTCATCCCATCTGCGCCGCCGTTCTTTTGTATTTCCTTAATAACTTGTTCCATCCCTTCACTTTTCAGGTCGCATAAGCACACACGAGCCCCTTCACGGGCATAGGCAACACCTATGGCACCTCCAATGCCACCACCGCCTCCTGTTATCAATGCTACCTTGTCTTTTAGTCGTTTCATTGCACTGGCCTCAGCACTCAATCAGGATTTTCACTGGCTGACCGGTCTCATGGAGATCAAAGACCTCGGCAGCCCGATCAAGAGAGAGACGGTGTGTAATCAGAGAATCAAGCTCGAGCTTGGATAGCATATTGATAGCGCGTGGGAAGGTATATGGTGAGAAGAACACCGCCTTGATGGTCATCTCTTTATAATACATCATGAATGGGCTGATCGGTATGGTAAAGTCAATCGGATAAACCGCAAAGAAGAAGAGGGTGGATTTCATCCCGGTGATATTATAGGCATCGGTTGCAGCCTTGACATTGCCTGATGCCTCAATTACCACATCAAAGCCCCTGTTTGAGCTTACCTCAAGAGACTTCTGCATGATATCCTCCTTGGTAGGATCAATAACTACATCAGCACCTAAATTCTTTGCCAGGTTCCTCTTGGCCTCAACCGGCTCTGAAACGAGGGTCAGCGCTGCTCCGGAACGTATTGCAAGCTGAAGCAGGATAAGCCCAATAGGCCCTGCACCGGTGATGGCAACACTCATGCCTGGCTTGATATCTGCCATATCGATACAGTGAATGCACACAGACACCGGTTCTGCAAATGCAGCCTGATCCAGGGTGATATCCTCTGGGATAGTAAAGACCTGCTGTCTGTCCGCCACAATGTATTCCGAAAATCCCCCGTTGGGCTTCCACAAATCAACAAGCCGCTCACAAAAGTGCTGCTGCCCATTGCGGCATTTGTAGCACTCGTTGCAGTAGACTACAGGATTTGTCACTACCACCTGACCAGGCGAGATATCTACCACATCATTGCCTACCTCTTCAACAATGCCTGATAGCTCATGGCCGATGAAAAACGGGTAATCACCTGGTGGCACAAAGATCCCCGTGTATTGGGAGTGATCAGTGCCACACAAAAGGCCTCTCTTGATCCGAATCTTTACACTTCGTGGGCCTAATGGAGCTACAGGTACATCTTCCAAAGAGACCTCCCTGATCCCCTTGAGCATTAAGGCTTTCATAGGTACCTCCTTTTTTGTAGAGAAAAAATTTATTCAAGCATTACATAATTTTGTTTAAGACTACCTCCTTCTAATGAGTCAGCGCATGCAAAATTCAAATAAAGCATATCAATTCTTCTAAAATACTGTACATAAGGTTTGTATATATTGTCAACCCTAATGTGGAATTACTTTTCAAGGCGATAGAATGGAAATGTGTTTTGTCTTAGC
>CAZVAH010000150.1:0-5294 GCA_964625035.1 uncultured Bacteriovoracaceae bacterium
GCTTGATGATTATTACCACGCTTAATTATGCAATATGGAATATTAACCCGATTATAGAATTATAGAGGGTCAGGGCTTGACCCTGCTTTTCAGTTTCTCAGTAACTTTCTTAATGATATCGCACTGGAGATAGAAGCCCCACCTAGAGGCAGTCCCTATCTTCCTCATTTCTCGAGTCTTTAAATTAAACAAATACAATTTTGATCTGGAAGGCCAATCATAAACATCGATAACCGCTACCTCGTCAGACCAGGGAGATAGATCTATAACAGCATATAATGGATTGGGATCATTCTTTGGACTTGGTATGGATATCTCTTCTTTTTTTATTAATTTATTGCCAATATTTTCAAATACATAGGCTTTGATGTACTTTCTCTTTCCAACGGGTAAATTACAATCTATACCAAAAAGGTAAACCTTGTTATCTTTGTGGCGAACGTTTATGCGTCCGCTACAGTAAGCACTTGCTTTGGCAAGGGGGGTCTTTGGTCTTTCAATCGAATATATTTCGGTCCCACCAGATGATGCTGGCCTCACAAAATATCTACCACCAGGATCAGCCCCTGGAATAAGCAATGGAGGCCCTGCATTCATTCCATTTTTGTAGAAAACCCTTCCATTATCAAGCCATGCAACAGCTTGGTGCTGATCGTTAAACAAGGCTCTATAGCCAGGTATATTTATCTCTTTAATGGATCCATCACACGAGACCACCACACCTTTTCTTTTTCCCCAGTCAAGAAACCTTATTGCAGAACCATCTGAATTCCTTGTAATGGTTGTGTCCCAATAAATTTTAAAATCTTTTGACAAGTCTGAATATCCTAATCTTTGCAGAAAACGGGAGGCATCCTTCCTGTTATAGCTATAAAAGCCTTTTTTCTCCTGCATATCTTTAGTAGTTCCCATAGCAAAAGACATTTTGTTGGTTAACCCCAAAATTATAAATGCTACTAATATAATCAATAGAAGATGCCGACTTATTCTTCTATAAAAATTTAATTGTCGTGTATGCTTTGCATAAATCATGTCTGATTATACATCCAAGGCCTTATGTCTAACAACAAATATAGTCTATGATCCATGTCTCCTGATACTACACCATCTATTATCTCACAAGAGAGCTTCTTATGGGGGCATATCATCAATGTTAAATGGTGGCATTTGTTATAATAGAGATCTTTCTACTACAATTCCAGGAGTTGGTGGACCAGAATCTGCTTCAATAACCCCACTTTCAGCAAGTTTGTCCACTGCACAGTTTACCAAAAAAAAGCAGTCGTTTGGGCCCCCGATCCAAAAACTTTTTAGACCTGTTGTTTCTTGGCGTACAGCATCCATTACCTGTGATTCCTTTTCTTCGCTTCCAGGTATTTGATAACAAAGATCTTCCTTGGGGCCTGCTTCAACTATACTATATCCCATTGCAATAACCTCTCCTGTAGCTTTATTAATACTGTATCTATGCATGATCTTTATACCAGAAATACCCAATACTCTGTTAAAAACCCCCCAAATACTCTAGGCTTCTCTTGTACAAAAAGGGGTTCCTTCCTCCTGATCCGGAAGGTGAGAGTGTACCACCAGTCTTAAATGATGACACTGACATTTGTGATACTGGTGATGTCCCTACTGAAATTCTAGGAGTTGGTGGAACAGGTTCTGTTTTAAGAATCCCTTTTCGAAGAAGCATGCCATATCCACGGTCAGTCGAAGAAAAGCAGTCGTTTGGGCCAGGGATAAAGACGCTTTTTAATCTACCTGCTCTTGCATCTCTTAAAATACTCTTTGCTTCGTCTTCATTTCCTATGGTTCCAGGTAGTAGACGACTATTCTCATTCTCATCGGGGCCTGGTTCATTAACACTAGTTCCCATTGCAATAATCTCTCCTGTAGCTTTATCAATAGTGTATCTATGCATGATCGTGACACCAAAAATCTCAAAAAATATGTTAAGAATCCCCAAAAAGCCTTTGGCTGGTCTTGTAGCATCATACAGTCCCTGGTGCTGAGGATCTATAGGTTGTGGGCTAGCAATTTCCTCACCAAGATTAGCAGGTGCTTCTCCAATCCCTGGAACAGCCCCATTGGTCTCGGGCGTAGATTGTACTGTTCCATTGCTGTGGAGCTTGCTGCGATGGTTTCCCGAACTAGTATCCCCTTCTTCAAAAGCGCCCTCTCCTTCAGTAATCGCACCCGAAGTTCCCATGCCTCCGTCAGACATAACACCCGAGCTTTCTGAGTGACCTAAGCTATTACCGCCACCCGAACCGAAACTGAAACCTGACAACATGCTGGAAATTGAACCCGTGAAATCCCCCATACTGCCGCTAAACCAATACCCCTCCGGATCAATATACTTTAATGGATTATTGACACAATAGCTGTAATGGTTTAGGCTCTGAGGGTCTTTATAAGACTGGACAATGGGATCAGGGCTTATGAAACGCCCGATAAAAGGATCGTAGATCCTTCCCCCCATGTGTATGAGCCCTATCACGTCCAGGTGCAGATGACCGGTAAACCCACGTTTGGTAATCTGGCTGGTGAGGATATCGACCGTATCTTGCCATGTATCTGCAAGCCGTCTCTTGCCAAAGGCATCATAGCTTAACATATCATCAGGTTGAGCATTCTCATTGGTGATCACATCGATGGAACCCAGGTGGTCTTTATGCAGATAGTAGGTATTGCTTGTATCATCGCTCCTTTCGGTATAGATAGCGATAACCTCATCGCCTGCCCTAATATAATGCTTGTGTTCTGTTGGACTGCCATTTGTCATCACCTTCTCGTATATGCCGCCAATGTAGACAGTGGTGGTAATCACTGGCCCTTGAGCCAAGGTTTGCTTGAGGAGGCTACCTGTCGCATCGTAGACAAAAAAGACACTAGCATCGCCTTTGGCTATGTTCACCGGCTTATTGAAGGCATTATACCCAATAGCCCGACCTGAGGTGTCACTGGTCATATTACCGTTTTCATCATAGTAATAATTCGCGCTACCTGCTTTCTTTACTGCATGAGGACGTGCTTCCTGCTCATATGTATAAGAGCCAACATCAGAGTTGGAGGTAATGTTGCCAATAGCGTTATACCCATAGGTCTTGGTAACAGTGCCTCCTAGCTTTATTTCTGTCAAACGATTGAGCCTATCGTAGTCAAATTCCTCGATAAGCCCCTTTTGCTCATCAGTACGTAAACCAAGATTGCCAAGGCTGTCATAATTATATGTGAGGGCCTGGATATAATCCCCATCCTTATAGGTGGAGATCCCTTGCAGGCGACCAGTTGCTGAGTCAAAATCATGCAGGGTAATAACTCCATTACCTAAGGTTTCCAATGTTATCCGGCCAAGGGCATCGAGCGTATTGGCCGTCCAGTACACCATACCGCTATCAGCGGCATTTAGCACCTTCTCAAGATAGCCTATGGATGTATACTGATACTTCACGGCAAAGTGGCTGTCTTCTATGGCTGGATAGGTTGCCTCATCAACACGCCCATAGTTGTCATAGGAGGTCGTGAGCGAGTATGACTGCCCGTCGATAGTGGTTGTTGTTTCATGTGGCCGGCTTATACTATCATAGGCATAGACCTCCTGATAGCCATCAGGGCCTGTGACCTTTCCAGGCTTACCAATCCCATGCTCAGCCGTGTCATACTCCCAGGAGAAACCTTGACCACCCACAGTCTGGCTGATCATGCGCCCGAGACTGTCATAAGTCATCACCACTAGCTGCCCTCTGGCATCTGTCTGGCTGATAAGATCGCTAAAGGCATTGTACTCATAGCTCCAATGGCCCATGTCAGGGTCGTCTATGCTGGCCTTACGGCCTCTTATGTCATAGGTTATGGTTGTGCTATTACCAGCTGCATCCTCAATCTGAATCAAGTTCCCAAATGCGTCGTAGCCATAGTTGGTGGTACCTCCTCCTGATTCTTCTATGAGCTGAGCCAAAAGTCCCTGGGCGTTTTTCTTATGCCTGGTCTTCTGACTTTTGTCATTGGTGATAAGGGTGGTTAGTCCGCCTTCCTGGTTATAAGCATAGGTGGTTGTACCAGTGTTAAAGGCGTCCACTTGTACTATGCGGTCGAGCACATCATAGTAGTATACAGTATCCTGAGGGTCACCCCCTTGAAAATGATATCGTGATTTTTTATGAACCCTGCCGAGGTTATCGTATTCCGTGGTCTTAGAGATATACTCATCCTTAAAACCCTTAGTCTCGTTTAAAATCTCACGGTCAAGCTCATCGTAATAGGCCGTTACTGGAGGTCTGCCTTCAGCCTCAGCCTTCACAAAGTAGCGCGCCTGGGGCGAAGCCGAAGCCCCCCCCATTTCGCGGACCCATGTGGTATAGGTGCCATCAGGCCTAATTTCCAGTACCCTCCGGCCAAACCCATCATAGTACCAATCAGTAAGAAGCCCATTGGGATCGCTATAGCTTATCAAGGTTCCAAAACGTCTATCATAGACCCTGGTTTCCTTATGCCCCTTGGCATTGGTTTCAGTCACTTCATATTCGTTTGGGAAGTAAGCGTGTTCGTAGGTGATCTCACGAGGATTCTCCCCATAACAACTCAGCGTGACAGTATAAGGGTTTCCATAGGTGTCATACGTATAATCCGTGGCCAGTTTGACAGAAGAAGCGCCATCAGGCTCGATTATCTTCTGCTTCAGCAAGCCCCGATCAAAGTAATAATCAAAGTTTGTCTTTCTTTCTTTATACGCCCCCTGGCCGTTACTGACATGGTGTGTCGTATTTCCCACAAGCCCGATTATCCAGGTACTGCTGTTATTATAGTAGTTACCATTCTCAATGATCTCAGTATGCGTATCATCAGGGCCATGAGGTGCAATCGATATGACAGCGGTCTTTTTCTTCAGATTACCATATTCCTCATACTCGTTCGTTGTGTTAACCTCTTTAACTAGAATATGAGGATTGGTTAGGTAATAATCCTTTTCAGTCTTGGTGTACAAATAGAGGAAATAGGTCTGGGATGTAGCAAAAATCCCTTGATAATCTCCAAAAGTGAAATTATCAGCATTAAGTTCATTGGCAGAGCCAGTATATTCTCCTTGGCTATATACTTGGGCACAATAATTGTTCTCGACAAGGCGGATAAAACTCTCATTCAATTTGGTCTCCTTACTCTTGACCATACCTGTAAAGGGATATAGCTGAAAATATTCAGTAGTGGTAATAATTCCTGTCTGATGGTCGAGCACCTGCAACTGACGAAATCCCTGAAAACGACGCCTAGCAAAATCTATCTTGGCACCT
>CAZVAH010000151.1:0-5289 GCA_964625035.1 uncultured Bacteriovoracaceae bacterium
CCGACTTTTTGCGAGTTCATCTTAATTTATTCTTCAGGTGCGAATTCATCCTTGCTGGCCCCGCACACAGGGCATACCCAATCGTCAGGGAGGTCTCCAAATGCAGTACCGGGTGGGATATTCCCTTCAGAGTCTCCTTCAGCCGGGTCGTATACATAACCACATATATCGCAGACATACTTTTGCATCTTTCCCTCCCTCCTTTCTTCAGCTTTTACACGTTCTTCCTTGGCCTGAGGCCCTTTATACGTGGGTGCATTCTTTGGTGCCTTACCCTTTTTGATCTCCTGGTAGGTGGCATAGGTCTGTGGTTTACCCTTTCTTAAAACCTCAGCAGTTACAACATCTGCAATGAAAATTGTATGGGTCCCTGCATCAGCTTTGCCTATTACTTTGGCCTCTAAAACTGAAATTGCATTGTCTGTAACAATTGGTGCACCTGTTACACCCTTTTTGTACTGGACCTGGGAGAGTTTGTTTACATCTTTACCCGTCTTAAAACCAAAAAGTCCTATAAAGGGCATGGGGGTTGACTCGTCAAGCACAGAGACTGCAAATACACCGCTTTTAGATATATATTCGTTAGTAAGATTATCTTTATTGATGCTCACTGCTATACGAGGCGGGTCTGCGCTTACCTGAAATACTGTGTTTGCTATCTGGCCGTTTCGTTTATCATCAGATATAGAGGTTACCACATACAGCCCATAGCTTATGCTCCATAAAGCCTTTGGATCAAATTTATCATCCATCTCCTGCTACCTCCTTCAATCTTTCTACTATCTTTGTGCCTAAAAAGAAACATTGGTTGAGGCTATCTGCATCAGGCACATATTTGACATTTATACCCTCATCCACAAGTTCCACCTCCATCTCTGTCAGCACATCTTTAACCTGACCAAGGGCATCACCGCTCCACCCATATGATCCGAATGCAGCACCTATCAGGTTCTTTGGTCTCAGGCCCTTAAGGTAGGTTAAGATATCTGCCATAGCAGGGAGCATATTGTTGTTTAGGGTTGGAGATCCTACGATTAGTGCACCTGCATCCAGCATCTCGTAAGCTACGTCGCTTCGGTGGCAATCATCTATGTTCATGAGTTTGACGCCTATCCCTCCAGCAGATAAGCCCTCTGCTATAGCTTCAGCCATGATTTCAGTGCTGTGCCACATCGTGGCATACACTATTACGGCCTTTTTTGTGGGTCTTTGGGTAGCCCACTTAGAATAGAGATCAAGTATCATGTTTATATCCTTACGCCAGATTGGCCCATGGTCAGGGGCCACGATCTTGAGATCGAGGCCTGATTTGCCAACTCTATCGAGGAGCTTTAATATTAGGGGAGAAAAGGGAAGGAGTATGTTCGCATAATAGGTGGCTGCTTCGTACTTCAGGATTGAGTTATCTATTTCATCATCAAACCTTTCACCTGTGGCAAGATGCATTCCAAATGCATCCTGGGAAAACAGCAGTTTCTCTTCACCAAGGTAACTAAACATACTGTCAGGCCAGTGAAGCATGCGTGTCTCAAGGAACGAGAGGTTCATATTCCCAAGAGATATGCTTTGCCCGTCTTTTACAGCCACGATCTCCTGATCCAGATGAAAATGTTCATTTAGTGTTTTTGCTCCCATGGTTGATGCATATACCTTCTCAGGCCTTACTATATCGATTGTCTCGGATAGGCACCCGGTGTGATCCATCTCTGAATGGTTTGATACTATATAATTAATGTCCCTTGGGTCTATAACTGATACGATACGCGAGAGCAGCTCTTCTTTAAAAGGGGTCTTTACTGTGTCGATTAGAGTAATCTTGTCTGCAAGGACAAGGTATGCATTGTAGGTGCTTCCACGCCTTGTGGTATACCCGTGGAAGTTACGTATATTCCAGTCTATTGCCCCTACCCAGTATACATTATCACTTACCTTTACAGCCTTATAGAAATTTTTCATATACCCACCTCTATTATTTTATGGGTATCACCTGATATTTGATAGCTCTTCTGTAAGCATTACAATATGTCTCATCTCCTCTTCGATTATCTTATCAACTTTGTCTTTTCCAAATGTATCGGGAACCATCTCCTTTATACCTATATAAAAAACAATTGAATCCTTCTCAAACCCAATAGCCATCTTCAGAATGTCTCCTATGGTCTCTTGTTCTGTAAGAATTTTAGATGAGTTATTCACATTAAAGACCTTACCCTTTGCTATGGCTCGCAGGTACGATGCTGCGAGACCCTCAGGATCAAACACATTGGGATCAAATTCTTGATCTGAGAAATCTTTCCTCATGGAAGAAAATGTTTTCTCATGGTCATCCTCCATTGCAGCGAGGTTTAATAGGAGATCTTTCTGTTCTGCATCTTTAAGTCTTTCTGCGACCTTGCGATAGAATCTCGCCCCCTGTCTTTCTATCTCTTCTGCCATTTCAAAGATTTCGTCTGCGTTAAAGTTAGCATCCATTTTTTAGCTTCTTTTCATATAACTGCATCCCCTAGTCACATTTAACTGTTGCACATGGATTGTCCTGAAGAGGATGCGTCCTTACGACAAAAGAAAACATATAGGGATACATATCCTGAAGATGCTTGCAATAGCGTATCCATTCGCCTATAAGCCGTGAGTAAACTCGTTTTATGTCGTTTATTATATGTTCAAGGTCCGTTTGAGGGATATCATCAAGCTTCTCCCTTGCCACCAGTTCTTCCATTAAGTGGAAGATAGCCCAGAGCAGATCTGTGAAACTTACGTGCTCTAAAAGATTAGGGTTTGCGAGCAACATCACAAGTAGATCTCTGTTTGCACCAAGTCTGTCCCGAAGCACATTGAGATTCAGCTTGTTTTGGTCAATCCTGAAATCAAATGTTTGGACAAATGATAAGGCATTCTTATAATCTTGCTCAGACCAGTCATTTTTAATTGCCAGTTTGTTTCGCACCTCATCCACATTCTCAACAAATTGAGTGATATCGCCCAGGAGATATGTCCCAAGCTCAGAGAAAAATGTACCTATTACCATATTTAATCTTTTCAGCATTGAATTTTTTTCGTGGCTCCACAATAATTTCTCTATAATGACAACAACGAGAAGCACCTCAATCGGGAGGAACGCAAGGTCGCCCAGCATGAAGATGAATATGTGATGAGGGTCAAGGAAAATCAAGTAGTGGAGCAGATATAGCAGGATTGATATGGCTATCAGCAAGATAGCGCTGAGTATTATATATCTGTGACGTTTCATGGGTCTATTTAATCTATTAATCAGGTCTGATCTGTAGCAGCAGGAGGAGTGAATACACGCTTAGAAAGTTCACCATCGATCATGAAAAGGCCACTGCCTTTGTCACCTACGAGTTTTAGCTTCTGCACCACCTCATCTGCTGATGCCTCCTCCTCTACCTGCTCGGTGACAAACCACTGGAGAAAGATGTTTGAGGCATGGTCTTTTTCTTTTATAGCAAGCTCGACCAGATCATTAATCATAGAGGTGACCTTCTGCTCATGCTTATATGCATTCTCAAATACAGCAAGATGAGAGGACCATTCCTTTGGGGGGCCTTCTATTGCTTCTAACTCTACTCTGCCACCCCGCTCAACTATAAAGTTATAAAACTTGTCAGCGTGGGTCATTTCTTCTAAGGCCTGAACCCGCATCCAGTTTGCAAAACCTGCCAGGTTGATAGACTGGAAATAGGCAGACATGGATAGGTATAAATAGGCAGAATACAACTCTGCATTGATCTGTTTGTTTAGCGCTTTTTGTATATTTTTCTTTATCATAATGCTTACCTCCTCCAGAGTCCATGCAGGTTACAGTATTCCCTTGCTGTAACCTCATCTGCTTTGATTTCAAACACGGCTTCAGGGACATCTCCAGGTTTTAGGAATTGCCTGTATGCCTTTCCATCAGCTATGATCTCAATCCATTCAATATAGTGTTTTTCTTCCATTGGATGTGCAGTGCTTCCAACCTTTACCTTTATACCGCTGGCAGTCTTCTCCACCACTGGAACATGTTTTTCCAGGGCAGCATCTGTTGTATTTTCTTTGAAGAGCTTCATAGGCTTACCGCAACACACAAGTTCTCCCTTACCTTCATGGAGCATCTCAACAATGTTACCGCATACCTCACACTTATAGACCTGTAGCCTCTCTGTCATAACTTATACCTCCTTTAAAATTTTTTAAATTTATCTCTAGGTGCATTACATACAGGGCACCTTTCAGGCGGCTCGCCAATGTGAGTATATCCGCATACAAGGCATATATAGACCTCTGCAATTTCAATATCTTTACCTTTTTGTACTTCTTCCTTTGCCTTCTTGTATAGTTCTGCATGGATCTTTTCTGCTTCAAGCGCATAGTGGATAGATCTCTGTGCCCCTTTTTCACCCTGGAGCTTTGCAACAGCATCAAAGGCTGGATACATCTCCTCTACCTCATAGGTTTCGCCTTCAATAGCCGCATCCAGATTGTCCGCTGTCTTCTTTAGTATACCGAGATTTTTGGCATGATTTGTAGCATGCACCTGCTCTGCATATGCAATTGCATTAAAGAGTCTGCTCAAATTAGAATACCCTTCCTTTTCAGCTATATTGCCGAACGCAAGATATTTCATATGGGCCATGGACTCCCCGCCAAAGGCCTCCTGTAGATCCTTTTCTGTCATCTTTCTCATCTTTTTACCCCCGTTTTATTTTTAAAGGATTGTTCTTTGGTCTTTCCGGGAGAATTTCTCCCCCTTTTTTGCAATCAGGGCAGATGCCATAAAATTCAATACTATGTCCGAGTATTTCATAGTTACTTGTCTTGGAAACCGTATCCTCAACTGCCGAAGTCATCTCAACTGGCACATCATCTACCCGACCGCAATGTATACACCTTATATCGTAATTCTTTCTTGTGTTTGCATCAAAACGCGTTTGAGCATTTCCCATTTCTATTTTTTGTATTAAGCCGAACCTGGATAAGACATCGAGATTGCGGTAAACAGTGCCCAGGCTGATTTTGGGAAGCCTCTTTCTTGCCATTTTATAGATATCGTATGCAGTGGGGTGAGAGCTCACTTTTCTGATCTCCTCAAGTACAATTTTTTTCTGCTTTGTCATCCTGAATCCTGGGTATTGGCCTTTGAGCCTTTCCAATCTTGCTCCTCCTATTTGATAATAGTAACCATTACTAATAGTAATAGGCTCACCCAAGCCTTTTGTCAAGGATTTTCTGTTGCTTTTCAAAAAAATCTTGGTGAATATATGATTGTATAATAGTGTTAAAACAGAT
>CAZVAH010000152.1:0-5198 GCA_964625035.1 uncultured Bacteriovoracaceae bacterium
TCGGATAAGCGGATTTATCATAAAAGGGGCTCCTGAAATCAAAGGCAACATGAATGTGGCGTTTTCCCATAATATGTCATTTACTGAGGTTACTAGTTCCTCAATATACTCTGAACGAGCTGCCTTTGCTTCACTAAAAGATTGGGGGTCAATAGCTGAAATAATATCCCTGAGTTTTCCTGAAAGGGCCTCTGGGATCTTGGGTTTTCCCTCTCCCCAGAGCTTATCTCCTGTATGTAGTGCGCTTATCATTTTATTAGAGTAATCTATCAGTCTTCCAATTTCTTTACCATCAATCCCCTCTACTGCGGTATGAATTATATTTGCCAGCATTTCGCCAATAGTTGAAGGAGAGTAAATCTCAACTCCTGGTTTTAGTGATTCTGCTAAGCCTTTGACAACGCCATTTATAATTGGGGGGACAGCAGCAATGAGATTTGTTCCTTTGAAAGTGTTTTTCAAGAATATTGCATCTACTACTGCTTTTATTGCAACAGCGATATCTTCTGAGGATCCTTCTACTGCCTCACGGAGAGCCCCGAAATCTGTCTTTGCAACAATATCCAATACGAGTTTTAATACAGAGTCACTAATAAATGTTGGATATTCCTTATGAATATCACTTATATGTTCCGCAAAAGATGTTAATAGTTTCCCAATATTTTCAGTATCAACCTCCTCTAACATTTGCCGAATGTAATCGGCTTGAACTTTTGGAGGGAGCTGCTTAATGCCCTCTTCCATCTTCATGAAGATCGACAAAATCGTATTCACCAATACAGGCATGGCATTAAGCATACCCGGAAAGGTCTCGGGGTCTGTCCATAGAGCCGAATCTACCAACCTTGTCTTTGGCACCCCTTCTGGATCAATAACACTTGATGCCATCTTTATTGCATTTCCTGAAACCTTTTTCTTAATCAGGCTTTCCTCGGACCAGGCTGATAATATATTACTTAACACAGAAAGAATTACCTTCTTTAACCCTGGAGTCTTCACTACCTCGCATACTATCCTGCTTATTAAATCAATAGCTTCTTCCTGCCTCATTCCCCTCTCCAAGTTGGGATTTGCTTTAACTACACTCGCTTTGGTACTCATTAGATATCACCTCCATTTATATTTATTACCATCCCTCACTTCTCATATTATTCACCCCAATGCTAAGGGATGGGGAGATTGCCGAAAAACGCTTTGTGAAGCACTTTTCTGATCTTTAATACATTTTATTTCTTTTATTTCTAAACTTATACCGTATCCTTCCACTAGTCAGACGCCAAGCCCATGAAACAAGAGGAAGTTTCTGATCAAGCACTGCATTGACTAAACCCATCGATGCCTTAGTAAACTCTCTTTCATCAATATTTGAAATCACGCCAGAGATGATATCTCCTATAAGATTAGGATCCTCCCGCTGTATCTTATTGATATAGCGCGAGGCAGAGGTAATCCCCTTACCTGCCGCCTTTACGCCAGGGCCCTTTATCGCGTTAATAAGGGCAGACCCTAACTCAGGAGACTCATCCAATACACCCTTGACAAGTGTACCATAGGCGCTTAAGCCGTCTTTAAGAGTATCCGTATCAATATCGTCTCCTATGTTTACGATAAAAGACTTTAAAAGCTGAGGCGGAAATGCAGGGCCTACTTGTTTGGCCAACTCAGATATGGCCCCTATCACCCAATTGATAATGGCAGGAAGCGCACCCATAACAGAGAGGATGACCTCCGGGTCCTCCCAAACAAGAGTCTTTACAAAAACAGGCCCACCTTTAGGATCTATGTTATTCAAATAATCTCTTAAGATGTCTTTAAAAAGAGGAGTCCGTAAGATCTCTTTGAGTATACCTCCTTCCTGATCCTTTCCATCCATTATGTGTTCTAGATTATCCATGTTTTCCCCTCTGCTCCATCTCTTTCTCCTCAAAGAGCTCAGCAAATACCGGAGATAAATCGCTTTTGATCTTTGAGAGATTGTCAAGTGCCCTTGCCATGGTCTCTTTATCAATATCATCTACTATTGCACGGGCAAAATCCTGAATAAGGGCAGGGGGAAATTTTTCTATCTGGATGGCAATCTCATCTAAAGCCTTTATGATCACATTGATGAGCGACGGAAGTGCCCCCACCAAAGACAGCACAAATTCAGGATCCTGCCATATCAGAGTCCTTACCATCTCAGGCGCGTTTTCTTCATCAATACTATTTAATACAGATCTGATAGTGTTTTTGAACACCGGCTTTTTTATCAATTCCCGAGTGATACGAGTAATCGCATCTACAATCCCTTTTTTTGGTATGCGATCAGGCATTATACTATTTATTACGCTATTATCAGCCATCACACCTCCCCTACAAAGTCTTACAGTCAAAAAAGTATCTGGCTGCTTCCATCTGGCATAGCTGTTTTCCACCCATCCAGAGCTGAATTATCTTTATGTCTCTCCAGTGCTTTTCTATATCCCAATCCCTGTCAGCCCCATAGAAACCCAAGATATCCATGGCCTTACCAAAGTTCTCCACTGCCCTGTCTGCAATAAACTCCTTAAAGTTTCTGATCTTTGATATAACCTGTCTTGATCCACGGCCTCCATATATGTCAGGACGGTCTACCATCCTTGCTGCCTGGTAGCCAATAACCCTGCATATATCGAGATCGCCTGCAATCCGACCTAAGAGTGCTGCAATAGCATCATTTTCTTTTAATGGCTTCTTATTATAGGTCTTCTCTGAACAGAATTTGTATAATATCTCATAGAGATTCATCATAGCCCCGGTTAAGAATGCAGAGCTTCCCATCTGTCCCCAGGATATAACCTCCTCAAAGCATATGGCATCATCGCCTGGCCCTGCCGCCCGATACCAACTTGGAACCCTGACATCTTCAAACCACACATCGCTATTCTTATCTGCTGCCATACCTGCCTTTTCATAAGGCCCACCTTGTGTTGCACCCTTTGTGGTAGAAGGCACAAAGATCAGTGCAAAGTCATTTGGGTCATCAGACCCGGATTTTGTAGTGCACACAACAGCTAACAGGTCTGCAACACCACCTGTATTGCTAGGCCAGAGCTTATGACCATTGATTACCCATTCATCACCATCTAAGATTGCTGTGGTCTGTATGGTCCTACCCTTTAAGAGATCAATATTCTCAATATCAGAGCCCCCCTGTGGTTCAGTCATGGCCAGAGCTGAAAAACATGGTTTGTCTGTATTGAACATAGATGCAAACTCTTTACATAGCCTCATGTTTACATGTGGTTCCACTACAATAGTAGTTAAAGGCCAAAAGGTAACACCAAACGCAACAGCCATGGCAGTATCTGCCCTGCCGATCTCCTCAAACATTCGATATGAGATGGTAGCAGTGGAATTGGAATGGCCTAATCCCCAGCCACCCACCTCTTCTGGGAAAAAACACATTTGCAGGCCCAGATCCACCATCAGCTTTTTATACGCGGGCTCGATTATCTTATGATCCTTCCAATCCTCATCGAATTGTCTCCTGTAGGGCATGACATCTTCTTCTGCCCATTGTCTTATAATACTACCCAGGTGTTTATCCAGGGGTGATATATATTCTTGTGGTCTTGAAAAATCATCTATTGTCATCTTAAGCCCCCTCCTTTAAATCTCTTTACAATCAAAGAATTGTCTTGCTATATCCATCTTTACAGGCACATCAGCTCCTATGCCGCAAAGATACGATTGAATAGTCTTTACGTCCCGCCAGTGTTTTTCCAAATTCCATTCTGTGGCATATCCGGCAGAGCCCATAAGCTCCATGGTCCTGTTTATTGCATGAAGCGCACTACTGGTCACACGCATACCGATCATCTCTGCCAAGGTAAAGACCTGATCTTGCTCAAGGCTACCGTAGTCTTTCGGCCTTGTCATGATATTGGCCAGATTATATGTAAGCAACCTTGATACTGTAATATCCTCTGCTATCTCTGCCAAAATGGCTGCATCCAATGGGTTTTCCTTTATTAGCCCCTTACCCTTTATAACCCTGACATCTACCCAGTCTTTGATGATCTCATATACATTCATCAATGAACCTATACACACCGCGCCCATACACAGGTTAAGCCATGAATATACACCCTTAGTAGCACCATCCCTTTTCACCATATATGCCTTTGGCACCCTTACATTATCAAATGATATATCTGCATTCTCATCTGCATTAAGGCCGGTCTTTTTAAAGACCTTCCCGCGCTTTATCCCCTTTGAATCTCCAGAGACATAAATGATGGATGGCATACCCTTTGATTTCTTATCATCCTTTCCAACTTGGGTAGGTGCACATACTATGCAGAATAACTCTGCGCCAGCCCCAGAATTAAATGGACGCAAACCTTTGCCGTTAATTACCCATTCATCACCCCTTAGCGCTGCTGCCACCTGTATTGTTCTCCCTAAAAAGAGAGGCCCGCCTTCATCATGAATATCTCCTGCCCCTGGTAAGATAAGGCTTCCTCCGGTCTTTAGCTCCTTTCCACAAAATATCGGGGCAAATCGTGCACACAGCTCCTTATCTACATGTGGTTCCATCACCATAGGTGCATATGATGAAAGATTGGCAGCATACATAAATCCTATGCCTGGATCTGCCCTTGATATCTCCTCAAGGGCCCTCACTATTGATATTGAACGCTTATAAGAATTAAAACCGCCGCCGCCATAAGCTTCAGGCCATATCATCTGCTGCAGCCCTATATCTATGGCAAGCTTTTTTCTGCTATCCTCAACTAATTGGCGGTAGTTTTCTGAAAATTTCAGCCGGTTTGCTATTACCTCTTTGTCTGCCCACTGCCTGATGGATAAAGCAAGTGATTGAGTTTCTTTATCAATCAATTCCTTTGGATAAAAAAAGAGAGCATCTGCTTTCATCTCTTTATACCTCCCAATTTATCTATACAACACCAAATAATATCTTAGATAATATAATAAAGGATCAAGCGATGCAATAGCTTCCTTCTGGCTATAATGATCCTGAACGTCTTAGTTTAGAAGGCTTAAATTTGAATCCCTTCTCCTACCAATAATTCCATATAACAAGAGCCAAATGCATCCTTAAATGCCCATATGGCCCAATCACAGCTGTTATGGGCAGAAAGAGATACCAGAGATGGGTTGTACGATTTAAGATTAGATATCTGGGTCATTACCTCTTCTTTAGTGATAGGATC
>CAZVAH010000153.1:0-5180 GCA_964625035.1 uncultured Bacteriovoracaceae bacterium
GTTCTTACATGTGCACGGTCTTCCTTAAGGCCATCCTTTAAGGCCTTCTCTACGTTATGTATATGCTCTTTGGATTGCATGTCTATGAAGTCTAGTACTATTAAGCCTCCAAGATCCCTCAGCATCAACTGTCTTGCTATCTCACTTGCAGCCTCCATGTTAGTGAGAAATGCTGTATGTTCCATGTTAGTGGTACTTGTTGATTGTCCTGAATTTACATCAATGGTTACCATTGCTTCAGTTGGCTCTATAACAATGGATCCACCAGAGGCTAGAAAAACCTTTTTGTTGTAGATCTGTGTCAATTGTCTTTCCAGTTCATATTTGGTAAACAGGGGTTTCACATCTTTGAAGAGCTTGATAACCTTTTGATATCTGGGCATTACACTCTTCATAAATATAATAGCCCTCTTATACGTTTCTTCATTATCTATGAGGATCTCATTGATATCCGGGGTGAAATAGTCCCTTATGGATCTGATTAAGATGTCCCCTTCACGATATATAAGGGTAGGGCTAGAAGATGTCTTTATCTCTTTTTCTATACTCCTCCACAATCTTAAGAGATAATTAAGATCCTTTGACAGCTCTGCCTTTGTCCTGTCCATTCCAGCGGTCCTTACAATAAGTCCCATATCTGATGGTGGTTCGAGCTGTTTTACTATATCCTTTAACCTTTGTCTCTGTGCCTCGTCCTCTATTCGCCTGGAGATACCAGATAGGCTATGATGAGGTAGTAGCACCATATATCGGCCCGGGATGGAAAGGTTCATGGTAAGCTGCACACCTTTTCTATCCTTTTCTTCTCTGCTCACCTGAACAGGTATCTCCAGGCCTTTTTTGAGATACCTCTTCCAATCTTTATTATCTTTAAGCCCTGGTATAAATCCTGGATTTATATCACGCATTGATAGTAACCCATTTTTATCTCTGCCATAATCTACAAATAGGGCTCCCAGGCTGGGCTCTAATCTTGCAATTCTACCTTTGTATATGTCCCCTCTGATCTGCTCTTTCATCGAACTTTGTATATAAAACTCTTTAAGGAGATTATCCTTTACAATAGCCACCCTGATTTCTTCCGGGTGAATAGCATTAATCAGCATTTTTTCCATACAAACCTCCATACCTGCGCAGCAGGCATCCGCTCCGTCCGCTCCGCCTGTATTTGGCGGACGGAGCGGACGGAAACAATGAAAAGCTATCAGCTAGACAGGGATAGCACCTAACCCTTCTCTTATTATATGAAACTCATCTTTTTCCATAGATATGATTGTAGAAGGTATGTCAGCTAAAATACCACCATCTACAATTACATCCACCATGTGTCCTAGATCGCGCTCTATCTTTACAGGATCCACATGCAAACCTCCGTCTGACATAGGGACACTCGTTGTAATCAAAGGTCCTCCAAGGGCAGTTACTATAGCCTTACAAAACCAGTGATCCGGGATACGTATCCCTATGGATTTTCTCTTTGACTGTAATAATCTTGGTACCAATCTGGTAGCAGGTAAGATAACAGTGTAAGGCCCTGGCAACAGATCCTTTATAACCTTGAATGCCTTATTTGAAATCTTTGCATACATACTAATATTCTTTAGATCAGAGAGCATAATACTCCTTGGTTTGTTTGGCGTCTTTATTGTATTAATCTTTTCGATTCCCTTTCTATTGGGCATACTGCAGCCTAGACCATACACTGTATCAGTGGGGTATATTATAATGCCCCCAGAGGATAGAATCTCTTCTACACGTTTTATTGCCCTTGGTTTGGGTCTTACAGGGTCTATCACAATGCGCACCTAAACCTCCCTCAAACACATACTTCTTGAGTCAATATTTCCAAGGGCAGCAAACATTGAATATTTAACAAATGGTATGTCTTTCTCTAACCCAGATATATATTCTCTAATCATTTCCCTTTTGCTATCTTTCCTAAGAGGACATACCTGTTTTGCTGGATCGATTTCTAATGTAGAAAAATACGCATCTACTAAATCCACAGGGCAATAAGCCAGCGGCCTTATCACACGATTCTTTTCATCGTTTGATATCCTAGATGGGGCCATGGCCCCTATTTGTCCTGTGTAGAAAAGGCGCAATAGGAATGTTTCTATTATGTCATCCATGTGGTGGCCTAGTGCGACAGATGATATACCTAATTTACTCGCCGTACTATATAGATATCCACGCCTGAGTCTGGAACAAATCCCGCATGGGCTTTTACCGGGATCAGAGACCTTTTCTATGATCTTCGATATATTTGTATCTATCTGTACAATCTCTATGCCCAGGCGATCCCTTGCCCAGGAGACAATCTTTTCGAACCCTTTTATAAAACCGGTTTCCAGATGCACGGGTATAAGGTCAAAGTCTATGGGTGCTAAGATCTTTATATCCGTCAATACCTTTAAAAGCACAATCGAATCCTTACCTCCAGATATAGCAACAAGGATCTTATTTCCTTGAGATATCATTGTATAGTCGCTAATAGCTTTTCCTACTTTCTTACGGATCCTTCTTTCAATGTAACGTTTCTTCCTATTACTCACTACTTTATTCCATACCATATGTATGTGGTTTGCACTACATGAAAACTTTCCTATAATTTTATAGTGATTTTCAGGAGAAAATGGTACTTAAATTGGGATATGTCGTATAAGATACCTGGTTTGTTTGCATGTCTTATTCTTGCATCACTGTGGCCAGGCCCCATGATATCAGGGAGAATTTCAAACATACTTGGTAGTGCGTATATCCCTGCATTGTATGGAATCTGTGCAGCTGCGACCATAGGTGTTGTTATACTATGGGTTAGAAACCATCCTACACTTAGGAGCTCTACCCTTATTATAATCGCTTTTGCCTTGAGCGTGGTAGTTATTTGGATGACTGTTTGTGCCAATGAGATGATTCACCTGCTAGAATATGGGATACTGGGTTATTTATTCGTTGCTGTACCTACTATAGGCATTATATGGGGATTTGTAATATCCTCTTTTGTAGGCATATTAGATGAAATCATTCAGTGGCTATTACCAAACAGATTTTTTGAAGTCAGGGATGTTGCTATGAACCTTATATCTGCGGGTGTGGGGATTATTATATATCCCTTATTGAATTCTCGTCTTGAGTAAGCCATTTATTGATTGCTGAGTAAGCCTTATTGGGTCCATCAAAAAAGTGAATATCATCCTGCCCCTTAAACCATGTGATCTGGCGTTTTGCATATCGCCTCGTGTCTCTCTGGATAAGTCTTATGGCCTCTTCCATGGATATCCTGGATGATAAGAATTCTGCAACATGCTTGTAGGCAAGGCTCTTCATAGATCTCAGCCCCGAATGATACCCCATAGCGATGAGATCACCTGTCTCCCCAATAAGGCCTGCCTCCATCATCTTAATTACCCTTGAATTGATTCTCGCATACAACTCATCCCTGTCTGGGAGGAGACATGCAATCCTTAAACCATGCAAAGGTGTTGAAAATCCATGTGCCTTTTGAATAGTGCTGGGCCTTTTGCCTGTAAGGAATAGTATCTCCATGGCCCGTATTATTCGTGGTTCATCTTTGGGGGTTATCTTTTCTGCGGTATCCGGATCCATTTTCAGGAGGGCCTTATATAGATGTGACAATCCTTTTTTGTCTATTAGTGTATGAAAGATGTGGCGATATCTTTCAACCCCTGGCGGGGCCTCACAGAGACCATACACAAGTGCCTTTATGTATAGACCGGTACCCCCCACTATCATAGGGATCTTGGATCTAGCCCTTATATCTTCTATCTTTTCCCCTGCCATTTTTACAAACATGCCTGCATTAAATTCTTCGTCCGGGTTGATCACATCAATGAGATGGTGGGTCAGTATGGAGCTCTCTTTTATGGTAGGCTTTGCTGTTGCAATGTTCATATATCTATAGACCTGCATAGAATCTGCAGATATCACCTCGATGGGGTGATTGTCTGCCAGTCTTAGAGCTAAACTGGTCTTGCCAGAACAGGTCGGGCCTGTGATTATAATCAGGGGCGTCTCCCGAGCCATTTTTCTATCTCACTTAGGGCGATCCTTTTATACAACGGTCTTCCATGCGGACAGGTCTGGGGGGAGCCCACATCATCCAAGTCTCTCAGCAAGGCTGCTATCTCCTGATGTGTGAGAATAGTCCCTGATGTAATGCTGCGGTGACACGCTATTGTAGCGATAATACTATGCATATAGTCTCCACCCTTCCAATTCTCTTTTAGTGCCTCATGAATAAGGGATAAAATGACCTCTTTTGTCACCTCTGTCTTTAATATGTGCGGCACAGCCCTTACTGCAATGGCTGAGCGCCCAAATGGGGCACAATCAAACCCCAGCTCATTTATACAGGGGATGATGTCTTGAAGTGCATTGTATTCTGTTTGGCTTAATTCTATGATAATGGGGTGTAAGAGCATCTGGGGTGGTACTGTTTCAGAGGATGCAATAGCTTTCAATCTTTCAAAATTTATCCTTTCATGGCATGCATGTTGGTCTAAGATATACAGTGCATTTTTATCCTGAAGCAATATATAGGCAGAACGTAAAACCCCTATTATGTCTTTACTGGTATAGAAAGAGGCATCTTTTTCAAATATATCCTTTTGGGTATAACGGTTTTCTTCATCATCCCGGCTTATACCATGGGAAGGGGTGAGGTAGAAACCATGTGCACTATCCTGTAATTTCATATGAGGCTGCTTCGAGGTTACATCACTATTATAGCCATACTCACTTACTTGTCTCCATGGATATGTTCTTAATGTCTCTTTTATGGTACTCACTATTAAGCCAAATATCCCAGATGGATTTTTAAACCTGACCTGTGCCTTTGTGGGATGGACATTAATATCAATGTCTACCGGATCTATATCTAAAAATAAAACTGCCACAGGATATCTGTTCTTCAAAAGCATATCCTTGAATCCATCTATCATTGCCGCAGTTAAGGTTGGATCCTTTACAGGCCTGTTATTCACAAATGTGTAGATCCCATTCCTGGATGTTCGATATACATCCGGAGAGGCAACGATCCCGTGGATATCTATACCAGGGACATGTTTAGAGAATCTAAACATGTTATCTTTAAGCTTGCTACCCAAGATAATCTTTACCCTGTCTTCAAACATCATATTTGAGCTTAAGTGTAGTAG
>CAZVAH010000154.1:0-4605 GCA_964625035.1 uncultured Bacteriovoracaceae bacterium
GGTAGGCCCTGCAAAAATCCTGTTCACTGTAGATACCTCTGGCAGCATGGCAGATAACGATCCCGATGATAAGCGAGTAGATGCTGTGCTTGAGACAATAGATAAATTCTACAACAACACGAATATAAGCTTCGGGATTATCGATTTCGACAGCAAGGCTCGGCTTCTCACCGATTTCACCAGAGAGATGGGTGTACTGGAGAACTGCGCCAACGCCCTCGGGAATGACAATGGGTGGACAACCTACCTTGGGGAGGGATATTACTATCCTGGAGCGCTCGATGCGACAGATGATGTTATTGACGAAACCGAGATAGGCACTCACTTTGTCACCATCTTCTTAAGTGATGGCGAACCCACTAAGGGTAATATCATCCATGATGATATTGTTGCAAAGGTAGCAGAGATCGCATCCCCAGGTAATGTGAAGCTTTATACCATATATCTCAACGGTGACCCTGAACCTGATGCTGAGGAATTGCTCGATAATATGGCTATTGCAGGTGGTACTGAAGAGACCCTTGTCATTACTGACCCTGATTGGCTGAGCTTCATAAATTTGGATTTCTAGTTGATCTGTCCGTATTGCTCAGGGATTTGTACAAATCCCTGAGCAATACCATAAAGGATGTGGTAGAGACATCTACCAACTTAGCTATCTGCTCAATCAGAGGAAGGAAGGCCACTATATCAACAAATCAGCGCAGCCTGTTTGCAAGTGCAATCAAAGATATATCAGATCAGGTCAAATCAGTTGGCCTGTTATCTGGTTTCAGGGTATATCAAGAAGGCGACTACCCAGCATGGAAACCAGATATAAATTCTCATATCTTAAAGGTTTGCAAGGGGGTATACAAATCACTCTATGGCAAGTTTCCAAAGATAAAGGTGATACATGCCGGGATGGAGTGCGGTATTATTGGCAAAAGGTATCCTGGCCTGGATATGATCTCATTTGGCCCGAATATTGAAAACGCACACTCACCTTCTAAAAGGGTCAATATCGATTCTGTAGAAAAATTCTGGAACTACCTGACGCACATATTAGAATATCTGGCGAAAAATCAGACTGGCCCCTAGATCTCTAGTCTCTCCTCCCACCCCAGGGATTGATCTCTATGTCATCAAAGCACTTCGAACAAAAGACCTTGGTATCTATATGACCGCAGCCATAAGACCATAGGTCAAAAAACCTGCAATCTTTACAAATGGGAATCCCGCACCCGTCACATAATACCACTGCCTCCTTCTTTTTACACACCCCACATATCTCCTTATCACTAACAATGATCATTGACTGATATAGATCCCTTTACTATAAGCCTAAGGTTTTATAACATTATTGCCAGAAAAACAATCACCTCACAAATAAAAATAATTATACTTCACTAAAAATATTCTGGTTATGTTATGCAAAATCTTATATCCGGACTTAGTCCAAACTCAAATCCCTTTGGCTTGATTATTGACATGCATAAAACCTTTTGTTAGAAGGTCTTGCGGGCCTTATGAGTAAACAAAAAGGGGGAATAGGCTTGAAGGTATTAGTCAGCGATAAACTCTCAGAAAAGGGGGTTGATATCCTCAGGAAAGCAGGTTTTGATGTAGATGTAAATACAGGATTAAAGCCAGAGGAACTAAAAGATATTATAGGACAATATGAAGGGCTTGTAGTCAGATCTTCTACAAAGGCAGCTCCTGATATTATAAATGCAGCCAAAAGGCTTAAGGTAATTGGTCGCGCAGGAGTTGGGGTGGATAACATCGACATTGCTGCTGCCAGTAAAAAAGGTATAGTCGTTATGAACACCCCCGGAGGTAACACCATTACCACAGGCGAACACACCATCGCTATGATGATGGCCCTTACCCGTAATATACCACAGGCAACTGCATCCATGAAGGATCAAAAATGGGAAAAGAAAAAGTTTTCAGGCAGAGAAGTCTTTAATAAGACCTTAGGTATTATTGGTTTGGGCAGGGTTGGATCTATAGTGGCAAGCAGGGCGCAAGGGCTCAATATGAATGTCATAGCATATGATCCATTTATATCTAAAGAGGTTGCAGAAAAGCAAGGTATAGAAATTGTAGATCTTGATGAGATATATACGAGGTCAGACTATATAACTGTACATACGCCACTTACAAAAGAGACAAAAGGCCTGGTGGGCAAAGATGCCTTCGCAAAAATGAAAGATGGCGTGATGATACTTAATTGCGCCAGAGGAGGCCTCATAGATGAGAAGGCCTTACTTGATGCACTGAACTCCGGGAAGGTCTCAGGGGCTGCGCTGGATGTACATGAGAATGAACCACCCATTGACTGGACCCTAGTAAATCACCCAAACGTTATTTGCACTCCACACCTTGGCGCCTCCACCACAGAGGCACAGGAGAATGTAGCCATTGCGGTAGCAGAGCAGATAGCTGATTATCTCAAAGATGATATAATAAGAAATGCAATAAATGCCCCCTCTGTAGGGCCAGAAGCCC
This sequence comes from uncultured Bacteriovoracaceae bacterium, assembly GCA_964625035.1. Classification (GTDB taxonomy): domain Bacteria; phylum Desulfobacterota; class Desulfomonilia; order UBA1062; family UBA1062; genus JAGGYK01. Next base: position 2,494 of record CAZVAH010000154.1, read on the forward strand.
TGCCCAAGGTAAGGCCATATGTAGAGCTTGCAGAAAAGATGGGGCTTTTTATAGGTCAAGTGTTTTCAGGAAGGATCGAGAAGATAACTATAAACTACACAGGTGATGCAGCAAATCTGGACGTATCTCCTGTAACGGTTGCCTTACTCAAGGGGCTTTTCTCTGTAATAGTGAATGATGTAAACTATGTAAATGCCCCTATTATTGCAAAAGAGCGTGGTATAGATGTCGTGGAGTCACGTTCTTCAAAGATTGAGATACTCTCAAATATGATTGGGGTCACTGTGGAATTAGATACAGGTGCAAGATACCTTGACGGATCGCTCTTTAAACCACATGATATAAGGATCGTGAGGATTGATAATTATCCTATCGAGGTAACCCCGGAAAAGAATATGCTCGTAATATACAATAAAGACCTTCCGGGAACTGTTGGCAGGATCGGGACAGTATTAGGCGAGGCAAATATAAATATAGCAAGCCTCTTCCTTGGCCGTGACGAACAGCAAGGAACCGCCATCATCATTATAAACCTCGACTCCGATGTATCAAATGATGTGATACAAAAGATAGAAAAAGTGCCAAACACCATATCTGTAACACAGGTGTTTATCTAAAATAATAAAATCAGGTTGGAGTAAGATATGTCATGTTTAGTAGTGGTTGGGACCCAATGGGGTGACGAAGGAAAAGGCAAGGTAGTTGATCTCCTTACAGAAAAGAGTGATATTGTATCCAGATTTCAGGGGGGGAACAATGCCGGTCATACCTTAGTGGTAGGCGAGGAAAAGGTCATACTTCACTTAATCCCTTCCGGGATCCTGCATAAAAACAAGCTGTGCATAATCGGCTCGGGAGTGGTCATTGACCCAGAGGTTCTCTTAAAAGAGGTAAAAGAGCTCAGAGAAAAGGGCCACAACATCTCCCCTGAGACTCTTGCGATAAGTGACCGTGCACATATTATAATGCCATATCACAAGATAATAGATCATGCCAGAGACGCAGGGCGTATCGGCACCACTGGTCGTGGTATAGGCCCCGCCTATGAAGACAAGATAAGGCGGACCGGTATACGTGTAATAGATATCATACATAAAGACCTGTTCAAAAAAAAGCTGGATGATATATTTGAAGAAAAACAAAATTATATTACCCAGATATTAAAAGTAAAAGGGATTGATAAAGAAGACGTGTATGAAAAATACGTGAAGATGGGCTCAGAAATGAGACCGTTTGTTGTTGATACATCCATAACCATAGACAAGGCAATTAAAGAGAATAAAAATGTCCTCTTTGAAGGCGCCCAGGGGGGCAATCTGGATATAGATTATGGCACATATCCATTTGTCACATCATCAAATACTATAAGTGGCGGGGCATGTGTTGGAATGGGTATCGGGCCTGCTAATATAGATAATGTGATAGGTATATGTAAGGCATACACCACCAGGGTAGGAGAGGGGCCTTTGCCCACTGAACTAAATGATGAAACAGGGGAAAGGCTAAGGGCATTTGGTGGTGAATATGGTGCTACCACAGGTCGGCCTAGACGGTGTGGGTGGCTAGACCTTGTTGCCCTAAGGCACTCAATAAGACTAAGTTCAATAGCTTACATCGCTATTACTAAATTGGATGTTCTCTCAGGTCTAGAGTCACTAAAGGTTGCAACAGCCTATAGATCAGGAGATACTGTTATAAGGGATATGCCAGTAGATATTGGAATCTATCCCAATCTCGAACCAATATATGATGAATTACCTGGCTGGGAGGAGAACATCTCATCTATAAAATCCTATGATGACCTTCCTACCAACTGCAAGGCCTACATAAGTTATGTTGAAGAACATCTTGGCGTGAGTGCTGCTATAATATCTGTGGGGCCTAAACGTGAGCAGACAATAATAGTAAAGGACCTATTTTAAGAAACCCTGACCGGGCCTCAGTTATTAACCTCAGGTAAAACCTCCTGATGAGCTGTTGCATGATGAACATGACCCGCAATTAGACTGTGCTGCAATTCTGGATATCTTCTTATCTACACTCTTACTTCCGCACTTTGGACATTTAGGACTTATATCTGAAGATAGTGAGACAAACGACTCAAAGCTCTCT
>CAZVAH010000154.1:4615-5117 GCA_964625035.1 uncultured Bacteriovoracaceae bacterium
ATGACTTATTTTGTAACACCTGATCCGTTTCCAGCTTTTTCCCTATTTTTTCTTATATCTTTATTTACTAGTAACTCACAGTGCCAATGTCAAGGTGCAGAATATATTATAAAGGAGTTTCTCTATCTTCCATAATTGAAACCTGATCAAGGGGGCTTTAGCCAAACAAGATAGAAATCAGCCCAAGGGGTAAGGGTTTATTGTTCTTTTAGACCGCTGGCCGATTACGTGGTATACTCTTATTATAAGGACATGGGTATGAGTAATGCTGTAGTAAGCCCTGAAAAGAGAAAGGCCTTAGAAGACAGGATGAAGGCCTTGGGCATAGATGAGAAAGATATTATTGAGAAGTTTGTGAGATCTCAGGGCAAGGGCGGGCAGAAGGTGAACAAGGCAGCTTCCTGCGTATATCTGAAGCACTCACCCACAGGGATAGAGGTGAAATGCCAGAAGACAAGATCCCAGGCCGCAAACCGGTTCTTTGCAAGGCGCATCTTGGCGG
>CAZVAH010000155.1:0-5096 GCA_964625035.1 uncultured Bacteriovoracaceae bacterium
GAGTTTACCTGATGATATTGTAAATATAAAAGATATAGAAGAAAGGAGAGGCCTTTTTATAAGGGTGATGCTTCCTCTTATATTGAAGGCAAATAAAGATATAGAGGAGGACAGGGATCGTATAGAGCGAATGATGAAAAAGAAAAGCAGATTATCCAGGAAAGATAGGATGGCATTAGAGGGCTTGGCTGCTCAGTATCTTATAGACAATATAACAGCTAAAGATGATATAGAACTTATACAGGAGTTATTATTAAGGGTAGATGTTTTACCTGCCTCTCTCGTCCTTGCTCAGGCTGCAAAGGAATCAGGGTGGGGATCCTCCCGGTTTGTCAGGCAAGCAAATAATGTCTTTGGGCTGCGTACATTGTCAGGCGATGGTATAATCCCATTTTACAGGGATGGGGATGATGTATTTAAGGTGTCTATCTTCAGGGATCTTCAGTCATGCGTAAGGTTTTATATGTGGACTATAAATACTCACCCTGCATATGAAGAGCTTAGGTATATAAGAGATGCTATGGCAATGCCTTATGATTCTATTGTATTAGCGAAAGGACTTAGTAAATATTCTGAAAGAGGGGAGGTTTATGTGAAGGAGATTCAAGACTTGATTACACATAACAAATTAAAAAGATATGACAGATACAGGATTGCAGATAGTATGGGTGCATGGATGTTTAAGTATGTGCCGAAACGGTTAAAGAAATGTGTTGAGGGGAGGGGATGAGTAAAAAGATTATATTAGGGGTTTTTATTATAGTTTTCCTTATGCCATTTACCGGCTATTCCTATATAACAGTGCTATTATACCACAAGTTTGACGAGGCAGATTCTCCTTCTACATCTATTTCATCTCTCATGTTCATGGAGCAGATGGAATATCTCAAGGCCAATAATTACAAGGTTCTCTCTATAAGAGAATTGGCGCAGTGTATCAAAGGTGGTGCGCCAGTACCTGAAAAGGGAGTAGTAATAACCATAGATGATGGTTATATATCTGCATATAACAAGGCCATACCTATCCTTAGAAAATTTAACTATCCCTTTACTGTCTTTATTGCTTCTGGTGCAGTTGGATCTCGAAGGTGTATGAATTGGGGGCAGCTAAAGAAACTCATGGAGTGGGGTGGAGATGTAGGATGCCATAGCCTGACCCATCCTCACTTGGTAGACATATCTAAAAAAGAGATAGGAAAAGAGATCATATTATCAAGGAAGATAATACAGAATGGCCTTGGATGTAAAATAGAGTGGTTTTCCTACCCATTTGGTGAATATGATGAATATATAAGGAGTGTGGGTATTCAGGCGGGATATACACTCCTTATGACCTCAGATCCAGGAAGTGTAGGTAAAGAGACCCTGCCAGATGTTGTACCCAGACAGGCCATTGTTGGTAAAGATATGGACATGAAGCGATTTAAAGAAAAGCTCAGTCGCCCATCTCTGATGGTCTCTACCAGGGTGCCATCTCCTGGAAGGTTGGAGAGTAATAGCATAAGAGGCATAAGGATAACTATAAAAGATCCCGACCAATACCAGCCTGATCAGGTCCAGATGTTCCTTTCTGAAAAGGGTAGGCTCTCTACTGTATTTGATCCTGCAAATGGCATACTTCTATGCAGAGATGTCCTTGTTTTGAGTAGGAAGGTGAACAGGGTTATAACAACTGCACGGAGAAGACAAGATAATCACTACGCAATGCATTCGTATATGATAATATTACCTGAAAATAAAAAATAGGGTAACGACTCAGGTATTTAGGCTAAAGGCTGAAGACTGAAGCATATCAATCATCTCGCAACGCTCGAATCAAGCCATTCAAGACAGGTCATTAAGCTGAAGTGATCTAAATTTTCTTCAGCCTTTAGTCAACTTCCCTACTTTGTGTGATAGCGCATGATTTGTCCCTAAAAGCCTTTTACCTTCAGTCTATCCACCTGAGTAGACAGAATAGGATAATGGAGTACGTACCAACCTGAGGCTCTTATTGGAGAATCTATCATCAATAGGAGAAAAGAGGTTTCGTTTTAGTAGCAGGACAGGATTATACTGCTAAATTTGTGTACATTTAAGGTAGATTATTGTAGAATTTTCCGAATGGAAGAATGGATAGAGACGGTAATAGATAAGATATTAGATTGGACTATTAAGAAAAGGCTTGGGAATATAAAGCGGATAGTCAGTGATGTTAAACACAGTTATCCAGATAAGACCAATGAGGAATATGTTGAGATCCTAGAGTCAAGATGGGCCAGATTTGCCGGGATATGGGGGAGTGTGGCACAGATCCCCTCTATAATACCCGGGATAGGTATGTTGACTGGTATTGGCTCTGCTTCAGTGGAGATTTTAGGTTCTGTGCTATATCAAACCCAGTTGATATTGGCTATCCTACATGTCTATGATATTAATATTACTCCTGATCTAAAACCAGCAATAAAACAGATTTTAATGGATGCCTTTGGTAGTATAGATCACGTGTCAAAGTTGGGTGCCAGTGTCACTACATCTTCTACTAAAAAGATATTTAGAAGGACCATAAAGAGGTCTATAAATAGGCTTATTGGTCGGGGTGTAGGTAGATATATGACCCGTGCCATACCTGGGGGGCTATCTGTGATTATAGGATATATGGCGTCTCATAGGTTTGCAAGACGTGTAGAGGAGACTACTCTTGCTTATATAAGAGATTTGAAATTATTAGAGGATAAAAAACAATTATTATTAGAAGGTAAAAAAGGTTTAATTACTAATAGCCCTGATAATTCAGACAGATAACCAGTGACATAATGGTTATTTCTTTAGGTCTTTTATAGTAGCCTTTTCTGTGATTATGCCTTGATAATTACTACCTGTAAAATCCAGGTTGTCAGCCTGTAGCAAGGTAAGGTCTGCGCCGTCTAACATGGAGTTAGTAATTTTTGTGTTATTTAAACAGGCTGCTATAAGAGAGGTGTGTGATAAGTCTGTATTGTCAAAAGAACATCCTATTATTCTAGATAATCCGAAATCTGTTCCTTTGATGGTTGCCTTATCAAGTTTGCATCCTTTTATAAGGCAAAATAGTATCTTCATATTATGAAGGTCCGATCCAGAAAGATCAAGATCCTTTAGTGTTGAATGGATAAATGTAGAACCGGATAGATCTATCCCCCTAAGATCTTGGCTTGATAGTATCACCCTTATGAAGGTGGAATTTAAGGCAGTAATCCCGGAGAGTTTACAACTACTCATGTCGATATTCTTAAATACAATCTCTGATACATTTGCCCCTGTTAGATCCGTGTCTTTGAGTATTGCCCCATCAAGCGTTACCCTCTCCAGATGCGCCTCTTGCAACATAGTCCCTGTGAGGTTTACATCCCTTAGGTCAGATCCCCTTAAGCTTGCTGCGCCAAGGTCAAGGCCAGACAGATCAAGCCCTCTCAGGTCTTGGCCTTCTACAGGTTGACCAGTGGATATTGCATCCAGTACCATCTGCGCGTCAAATCTTGGCATGTTAATCAGTCTCCTTGGTTTCCTCAGTTTCCAATAAGGCCTTCACATCTGGATGTAGAGAAAATTCTTCTTCTATAATCTCTTCCTTAGATAAAGAAAACTGGATATTCTGTTTTGGGCTAAAGATCTCTTTTGTGTTAGTGGCAATCTTTATTGTAGTTCCCTCATAGGCAGTACCTTCTATATATACATACCCTGCCAAGGTTTGTTTGGCCATGTTTATAATTTTGTTGGCTGACGAGTCCATTTCTGTTATCTGTAAACGGATAGCCTCTATAGCAGAAGGGATCTTTGTATATAGTTTCTCTTGTTGAAAACTCAACTCGGTTCTTGCTTTGATGGTTCGTAATTTTATTAAAGAAGCCTTTAATTTGAGGAAGTCTTTTATCTTATCCTCAATGGCTTCATAAAGCCTTTCAAGCTCCATTAGGGCATTTGGGTCATGGCCTATAATAAGATTTGTATCTGCCAGGCTATTATGTGTACCTGCAGTATTGGTGTATATCAAGGTTTCAGATGCAACAGTACTACCAGTTATCCATCCGGATGGACCTTTTACAACAACCGGTCCAGATGCTATTACCTCACTATTTAATATATAATCCTCCACAATGATATGTCCTTTTGCCTTGACTTTGGCATCCTGGATAAATTTTATCTTTACATTATTGTCAGCAGTAATTTCTCCTCTATTATGGCCGAAGATCCCACCTGTTATATTTACATCGCCACCTGCCTCAATTGTTACCATACCTATGGTCGTGGCAATGTTCACGTCCTCACCTGCATGTATCTCAAAACCATCTCCAACCTCGCTGTTTACTATTACTGAACCGTTAAAGCGGATATTACCTGTATTTGCATCAACCTTATCTGTTACAAATATAGGCTCTATTGCAACATTTGACCCGTCCCACACTACCATGCCATCTGTATCTGCGAGGAGTTTTGAGCCATCTTCAGAGATTGTCACGTTTTTTCCTGGAGGGAGCTTTGCCTGCTCGCCTTCCTTAGGAGGGATAACCTTTTCCTGTACTGTCATTCCACTCTTCCCTGGTTTGGGCGGGATGAGCTCACACAGTATATCTCCTGACTTTACATTTTGTATCAGATTCAGGTCACGTATATTTATCCTGCCTGATGAGTCTTCTTTTATCCGTACCTTTGGGCCTTCTGTACTGAAGTGAAAATTGATATATCCATCTTTGCTTTCTGTGGGTTTATCTCCAGTGGCCACTTCCCACCATTGATTAAAGATTTTTCCCGTTGCGATCTTTCCGAGTATATCTTCTTTGATTCCATAGATGACACCTTTGTTTTTAAGGGCCTCCTTAAGATCACTTATACTTACTGTCGGGGCATCTTCTTCAGAGGACACAACCACCTTGAGCTTGGCAGCGAGTTCATCTGCGGATATATCAATTTCTATGTTATAATCTTCAGCCATGGACTATAAATCGGTTAGCTTGCTGACGATCTTTAATCGTAACTACTCAGGTGGATAGACTGAAGGTGGATAGGCTGAAGGTGGAGGAAGGCTGACAATTGATAATTAGTCTTCAGCCTTCAACCTAAATACCTGAGCAGTTACC
>CAZVAH010000156.1:0-5088 GCA_964625035.1 uncultured Bacteriovoracaceae bacterium
TTCTCAGCCCGAGCATGTTTTCACGCTTGGTTGTGAGCGTGGATCGCTCATGAGGGTTTATATGAAAATAGTTGTCAGTTGTCCGTAGTTTATTTGTCAGTGGTTTGTGGTATATTGGAAGGTGATCATCCTATCCGGAGGTTTTACAACGGAGAATGGACAAAAAACTACTGACAGAGAAAAGAGCAGAGCTAAAAGACTACTCATGGCTAAATATATTTTCATCTTTAGTTGTGTCCGCTAGTACATGGAAGTTTATATGAAAAAGATATTTATATAGTTTTGTTGGTTTTATTAGTTTGATTGGTTGTGCCTGCCCAGCAGGCTAGAAGGTTTATAAGTCCACATAAGGAGGGGCACATGACAATAAACATAGGCATTACCATCCCTCATATCTTTCAAAGTGGGGTAGAAAGGTATCAGTATGAAACACTTATCCGTTATAAGGCAGATGGTAAATATACGAATATAAGCTGGATAGAAGCCCAGCGAAAGGTAGTGGGCCTTGGTCTTGGTCTTCTATCTATGGGTGTAAGAAAGGGTGATATGATAGCCCTTTTTTCTGAAAACAGATGGGAGTGGATTATTACTGATATAGCAATCTTATCTATCGGGGCAGTAGATGTACCTATATATGCTACCAGTTCCGGTGAAGAAGCAGCATATATAATTAATGACTCGGGATCAAAGATAGTGATTGTTTCTGATAAGGACCATCTGGATAGGATACTCAGCGTAAAGTCTAAGATCAAAGGTGTAGGAAAGATAATTACCTTTGAGGCGGTAGAGATAGATGACAAGAACATACTTAGCCTTGAACAAGTGATTGCAATGGGGGATAAGGCCCAAGACAGTTCTATCTTTTATGAACAGTTAGATGCTACCTGTCCAGGAGATCTTGCTACATTGATCTATACATCAGGGACAACAGGCCCTCCAAAAGGTGTTATGCTTACACATGATAACTTTGTATCGAATGTAAAACAGTGTTATGCCACGCACCCAATGATAAGCCACTACGACCAAGCACTTTTGTTTCTTCCATGCAGCCATTCATTTGGAAGGACAGTTGGCCTTTATCTCATGATTTATATTGGGGCTATTATAAGCCTTGCAGAGGATTTTTCTACAGTGCTTCAAAATTTCCAAGAGATAAGGCCTACGCTTATAATAAGTGTCCCCAGGTTGTTTGAAAAGGCATATTCAGGGGTATTCTCTCAGATTGAAGCAGCATCGCCCTTAAGAAAAAGGTTGTTTTCTTGGGCAACAAATATGGCTGATAGGGCTGTTGATTACAGAGTTCATAATAAAGAGATGCCTTTCATCTTGAGTCTTCAGTATGATGTAGCGGACATGCTGGTTTTTTCCAGGATAAGGGCTGCACTGGGATTGGATAAGGCAAAGGTATTCGTCAATGGGGGAGGGCCGTTAGCTGCGAAAATTGATCGATTTTTCAATAGTATAGGTATAAATGTACATAATGGATATGGACTTACAGAGACAACACCAGTGACTAATACAAATACATTTGAGGTCTTTGAATTTGGTTCAGTAGGGCTACCGCTACCTGACACCCAGATCATGATTGCTGAGGATGGAGAGGTTCTTGTAAAGGGTCCTCAGGTGATGAAGGGATATTATAATCAACCAGAGGCTACAAATGCTGCATTTACTGAGGATGGCTGGTTTAAGACAGGGGATATTGGGTTTATAGATGAGAAGGGATGTCTCCATATAACTGATAGGAAAAAGGATCTTATAATTACTGGCGGAGGTAAAAATATAGCACCTCAGAATATCGAGAACACCCTGATGACTGATAGATTTATAGAGCAGGCCGTGGTTATAGGAGAAGGCAGGAAGTTTTTAAGTGCGCTTGTTGTGCCGAACTTTGCTGAATTAGCATCCTACGCAAAACAGCAAGGCATATCATTTGATAGTAATGAAGATCTCATAAGGAAACCCGAGGTTGTACACTTCTATGACGAAAGGATACACTCCATTATGAAGGTATTTGCGAGGGTAGAGCAAATAAGGAAGTTTACCCTCCTGCCAAATGAGTTTACACAAGAAACTGGAGAACTCACCCCAACACTCAAGATAAAACGGAAGATTATAGGTGAGAAGTATGCTTCTGTCATAGAAGAGATGTACAAAGAATAAATACAATAATGAGAGAAAGGGGTTATCAGAGCCCTTTCCCTATGTTCTGAAAAATTATTTAAATAGGGCGTTGATTTTATCCTTTTAGTGCTATATATAGTATTGTCATGAGTATAACACTACTATATATAGTCCGTAGAGGGCGGATGATAAGGAGGGGAAGAAGGAATGTTTGATACAATAAAGAAACGTGATGGGCGTGTAGTTCCATTTGATGCAGCAAAGATTACCTCTGCGATTGCTAAGGCAGGTCATGCTACGGGTGAATTTGATGAGGGGGTAGCTTCCAGGTTGATGCTAAAGGCCTTGAACTTAGCACAGCAGGTCGCTTCCGGGGTGCCTAGTGTTGAAGAGATCCAGGATATTGTTGAGGAGATCTTGATATCTTCTCCATATCGCTTAACTGCAAAGGCATACATCATATATCGTGATCAGCATGCAAGGATCAGGGAGATCAGGGATAAGGCCAGTGTCAGTTTGGTTGATCAGTATTTAGATAAGTTAGATTGGCAGGTGAATGAGAACAGTAATATGGCCTTTTCTCTGCAGGGATTGAATAACTACGTTTCTTCTGAGATTAGCAAGATCTACTGGTTGAATAAGATATATCCTCCTGAGATCAGGGATGCACACCTGCAAGGGGATTTCCATATACATGATCTGAGTATGCTCTCTGTGTATTGTGTTGGGTGGGATCTCTATGATCTTCTTCTGCAGGGGTTTAGAGGGGCACCTGGTAAGGTGGAAAGCCAGCCAGCGAGACACCTTCGTTCTGCCCTGGGCCAGGTTGTAAACTTCTTTTATACCTTGCAGGGAGAGGCTGCAGGTGCTCAGGCATTTTCCAATTTTGATACCCTGCTTGCCCCATTTATAAGATATGATGGCCTGGACTTTTCCCAGGTAAAGCAGGCCCTGCAGGAGTTTGTATTTAATATAAATGTCCCCACACGTGTAGGCTTCCAGACACCATTTACCAATGTGACCTTGGATCTTAAGGTGCCGTCGTACTATGTAGATCAGGGGGTAATAATTGGAGGTGAGATTCAAGATGCCCTCTACGGAGAATATCAAGAAGAGATGGATATGTTTAATAAGGCCTTTATAGAGGTAATGGTGGAAGGTGATGCAAAGGGGAGGGTTTTTACCTTTCCAATCCCTACTTATAATATAACAAAGGATTTTGATTGGGATACCCCCAATCTGGATGGCCTATGGAAGATGACCGCCAAGTATGGCGTGCCTTATTTCTCTAATTTTGTTAATTCTGACATGAACCCTGAAGATGCCAGATCCATGTGTTGCCGTCTGCGTATAGACAATAGAAACTTAGAGAAAAGGGGAGGAGGGCTGTTTGGGTCTAATCCTTTGACAGGTTCCATCGGTGTGGTTACCATTAATCTTTCAAGGCTTGGTCATTTGTCTAAGGATAAAGACGAATTTATAGACAGGCTTGATTCTTTAATTACCCTGGCGCACGCAAGCCTGGAAATAAAGAGGAAGATGCTGGAAGGCTTTACAGAGAACGATCTGTATCCATATACCAAACATTATTTAGAGGATATAAAGGCCAGGTTTGGCCAGTATTGGAAAAACCATTTCTCCACTATCGGTGTGTTAGGTATGAACGAGGCCTGCCTGAATCTGGTGGGGGATGATATAGGGAGCGATGAAGGCAGAAGATTTGCCCTTGAAGTGGCTGATTTTATAAGGAATAAGCTGATAGAGTTGCAGGAGGAGTCAGGCAACAACTATAACTTTGAGGCGACTCCTGCTGAAGGGGCATCATACAGACTTTCTAGGATTGATAAAGACAAATATCCGGATATTATATGTGCAAATGAGATAGATTATAAGAATGGTGCCGATCCTTTTTATACAAATTCAACACAACTCCCTGTAAATTATACAGATGACATCTTTGAAGCCCTGGATCTTCAGGATGAACTGCAGACAAAATATACAGGTGGTACAGTTCTTCACATCTATGCTGGTGAGCAAATAACAGATTCTTCTGTGATCAAGAATTTGGTGAAAAAGATATGCCAAGGATATAGACTCCCGTATTTTACGTTCACACCTACATTTAGCATATGCCAGAATCATGGTTACATTTCAGGTCAGCATCACACCTGTCCTCAATGTGGGGGACCTACAGAGGTATATTCGCGGATTGTAGGTTATTTGAGACCTGTGGCTCAGTGGAATAAGGGCAAGAAGGAGGAGTTCAAGAAAAGGAAGTCTTTCACAGTAAATGATGGAGGGAACCATACATTAAAGGTCTCTGCAGGGTAGCTTGAGGATTAATGATGCATATAAAAAGAAGGTTAAGAGGACTCACATTGAGATATCTGCAACAATATGACTTTGTATAAACGCTGATACTCTAGATAACCACAGATATCTAATGAATATTGTCACGATTGTATCTATAGCATTTGGGTTAGCAATGGATGCCTTTTCTGTATCTATTGTAAGTGGGGCAACAATAAAGGGCTTAAAGATCAATAATGCCTTAAAGATTGCAATATTTTTTGGCTCATTCCAAGCCCTCATGCCATTGATAGGCTGGCTCGCAGGGATTAGCATGAGGGCCTTTATCACAGGTATTGATCACTGGATAGCGTTTGGGCTTCTTAGCCTCGTTGGTTCTAAAATGATTTATGAATCAACTAAAATAGGGTCAAGCAAAGGGAAGATTGACCCGCTTAATCTTTATGTTTTACTTCTCCTTTCTATTGCAACGAGTATAGATGCCCTGGCTGTTGGGATAAGCCTTTCATTTTTAAGGGTTTCAATTGCAATGCCTGTAATAGTGATTGGGGGTGTAACGTTTTTCCTGTCATTTCTTGGCAGTTTTTTGGGTAATAGATTTGGATCCCTTTTTGAAAATAAAATAGAGTTTATAGGTGGGCTGCTCCTGTTCGG
>CAZVAH010000157.1:0-661 GCA_964625035.1 uncultured Bacteriovoracaceae bacterium
TAGTAGAAGTTATCACGAATACCACATGTCGAGAGGCTATACCGGCCTCTATCTACTCTGATGCTACGAGAGACTCGTTGTTAGTCATATTCAATGGGAGTCATGGATTCCTAGAATTAGCAGTGAATCAGGGGAGCGCATCGAAGTTTTTAGACGTTACAATCGGATCTAGTCTTGTTCTTCACTTTTATTCGAAAAATCCGTAGCCTGTTCCATACTCGGCTCATCATTTTTTGCGAGTTTTTTAATACGTTGAACTCCATCGATTGTATTGATATAGGTATAGACTGCTTTTGGGACGAGATTCTCCCACTTCTTACAGTTTATAATACGTTCCCGTATCTGTGTAGCATGATATCTTCTTCTATTTCACCCCGAAAAATTTACTGGGGAAACTCGTTAGAAGAATCCTACCAGCATGAAAATGGCATGCCGGGAGATGAATATGGCAAGTAGGAACCAGAATACATTTATGAAAAAGGCTCGAGAAGAGGCAAAAAGAAAAAAAAAGCTAGCCAAGGAAGCCCGCCGACAGGAACGCAAGGAGCGCAAGACCAACCAGGAACCCAAAACAAGCACGGAAGATCCTGATATTGAAGGCATCATTCCAGGCCCGCAGCTTCGTCCTGAGGAATGGGATAAATAAACCCGAGAAAAAAAG
>CAZVAH010000157.1:671-5073 GCA_964625035.1 uncultured Bacteriovoracaceae bacterium
TTTTTGTAGAGGGCATAAATGGATTCAATCACCAAGAAAACTTCTGGAGATTCAACTAACAAGAAGCTGTCTTTTGGACTTAAGCTGGGATACGGGATCGGGGATATCGGATGCAATATCTTTATCGTTACATCCGGTTTATTTTTACTCTTTTTTCTCACAAATGTAGTAGGAGTCGCACCTTCTCTAGCCGGGCTGGTGCTTTTATTCCCGAAATTATGGGATGTGATTTCCGATCCGATTATGGGCGGAATATCGGATGTTACCCACTCTCGTATGGGAAGAAGACGTCCATATCTTCTTTACTCTTCAATCCCTTTTGCCCTTATATTCTTTCTTATGTTTCTGGCGCCTCATCATAATTCCGAGATAGCAAATGCCTTGCACGTGGGCTTACTATTTGCCCTGGCATGTACGGTCTTTACCGTCTTCAATGTGCCATATTCGAGCATGGTTGCTGAGATGTCCGATGATTATAATGAGAGAATGTCAATTACTTCATTCAGGATGATAGGCTCTTCTGTAGGGGTCTTATTGGCCGGCGCTCTCGCAATGCCGCTTGTTAAAACAGGCGGTGGCGGAGAAGCCGGATTCCGTTTCATGGGTATTATTTTGGGTTCATTAATAGCACTTTTTTGTCTCATAAGCGTCTGGGGGACACGAAATGCCAAGGCCTTACCAGCTAGAGACAATCCTATGTCTTTTGGCATGCAAGCCAAAATAGCCTTCCGAAATTCCCCCTTCAAGATGTTGATGACGATGTATATCTTCCAATCACTAGCCATAGGGGTGCTTATGGCAGGGTTAATATATTACGTAAAATATGTCATGGGTCTGCCAGAAACCTCCATGGGTATTATCTTCCCTGTTCTATTTGTAACGGCAATCGTATTTATTCCTGTCTGGGTTAGAATAGGAGTGAAGCTTGGAAAGATCAAAGCCTACATCCTTGGACTCAGCTTGCTGGCTGTAATGCTAATATCCTTGTTTTTTACAAAGCCTTCCAATCTGAGTTTATTCTATATACAGATATTCCTTCTTGGCATAGGCTTCTCGAGTTTCCAACTATTTCCTTTCTCCATGTTGCCCGACACAATTGAATTTGATGAAATGCAATCAGGGATGAGACGTGAAGGCGTTTTTTCCGGTATCTGGTCATGTGGTCAGAAGACTGCATATTCTGTCGGCCCGGCTATAGTTGGCTTTACCCTTTCTCTCTCAGGCTTCGTCAACAAGGCGGTACAACCGGAAAGTGTTGGGCTTGGCATACGTCTCGCATTCTGCTTCTTTACTGCCTTTATGATACTGCTTAGTCTTTTACCACTTTATAAATATGATCTGACCGAAGAAAGATTTGAAGAAATAAAAGGCATGATCCGTGAAAAATCAAAGATGGATTCTTGAGACATCCACTTACCAATCAGGATTGAGATAAATGGGAACACCCCATAGGGATTTTCCACCCTTTCATGGCTTATTGTTATCTGGTATTATTCCTATCTTAAATCCAAAAAGGAGGGAACAATGGATTGAGCTCGACCTTTCAGGTCGACACAATCCTTAAGGTTATGTATATCTCTGCCGGCCTGATTGTCGGGTATATGAATTTGAGACAGGAGGCAAGTATATGAGAAACATTTGGAAGCCTGTAATAAGTTTCCATAAGAAAGAGAGGTCTCTATGGAACACAATACAGATATCATGGATCGCGTGGAGCACGGGTATGCGGATAATAACGGGGTTAAGATTCACTATGTGACCCTTGGCGAAGGGCCCTTGATGGTAATGATCCACGGATTTCCTGACTTTTGGTATACCTGGCGACATCAGATGGATGCCCTTTCTGCCCAGTTTCAGGTCGTGGCTGTTGATCTTCGTGGATACAACAAGAGCGATAAACCAAAAGGTGTAAAGAATTATGCCATGCACATACTCGTAAGTGACATTGTAGCTGTTATTCATCATTTGGGCCAGGATAAGGCAATAATCACCGGACACGACTGGGGAGGAACAATCGCCTGGTTTCTTGCGATGACCACCCCCGGGCTAGTTGAAAAGCTCATCATCTGTAACCTGCCCCATCCAAAGGGACTTATGCGAGAACTGGCCAATAACCCGAAACAGCAGCGCAACAGTCAGTACGCCCGAAACTTTCAAAAAGAGGGGGCTCACGAAAACCTGACGGCTGAGGTCCTTGCTGTCTGGGTCAATGACCCAGAAGCAAAACAAAGATATATCGAAGCGTTTAACAGATCAGACTTTGAGGCAATGCTCAACTATTACAAGGCGAACTATCCCCGCGAACCCTATACAGAGGATTCATCTCTTGTTATCAAAGTGAAGTGCCCTGTCCTGATGATCCATGGCCTTAAAGACTGGGCCCTGTTGCCAGGTGCTCTTAACAATACCTGGGACTGGATTGAGAAGGATCTGACACTGGTGACAATACCCGATATTGAGCATTTTGTACAGCAAGACGCGGCTGACATGGTTACCCGCACAATGAAGATGTGGCTCAACCGATGAGAAAAAACCAATAGGGGCGTCCGTGGTCTGTTGTCTATTTGTCCGTTGTAAAAAACTCCAGAGAGGATGCTCCCATCCCAATATACTACTGACAACTATTTTCAGGAATACCGGGCCAGGTCCGCAAGACTTGACAAAAAATGTTACCTTCCTTTATGGTGCAATATTGCATATAAAAAGTGTAGATTGACCCTCTGACTACACAATATGATAACAAAGAAAAGAAGTCAGTCAGAAAAAAAGATAGCAGGATTGGATGCTGAGAAAAAACAAAGATGGGTTTGTTTTTTAGGTAGGTAAAAGACATATCAAAGGAGGGAAAAAGATGGGAAGAGGATTATTTTTAAGGTTAAGCATGATATTTATTGTTGCTGTCATGGGTATCTTTGCCCTTTCCGGGTTGGGCCTTGCCAGCGAATTTTCAGCGGACATGATCACAAAAGACGATGGAGAGGCTTCCACAGCCAAAATTTACGTCAAGGGGAAAAATATGAGGCAGGAAATGTTAAAAGGCAGCGAGACGAGCGTGGTAATTATGCGGATGGACAAGGGGGTTGTTTGGGTCCTGATGCCAGCGCAGAAGATGTACATGGAAGTGATGAGCCCAGCAGGTGGTGCAGCGTATGACCCTGAGTTGGAACAGAAAACAAAAAATCTGGCTGAGAAAAAATATCTCGGCAAGGAAAAGGTAAATGGATATGTGTGTGAAAAGATCCAGTACGTATATCATGATAAGGCTATAGGCACCACAACCCAATGGCTTTCGAAAAAGTTAAACTATCCGATAAAGGTGGAACATAAATCACCAACTATTAATACGCTTGCAGAATGCAAAAACATAAAAGAAAAGAAGCTCCATGATTCGTTATTCGAGATACCCTCAGACCATAAGAAGATGGGCATGCCTGATATGCCGAACATGCCTAAATGAATTAGTCCTACTGAAACGGGAGCCACCTATCAATGGCGGGAAAGATCGAATATCAGCGACTTCTGTATTTACTTTTATAAATACACGAGATAAAGATTTCCTACTGGAGAGTTACGATGACCACACATTATATATTGCTTATAAATTGTACCGACCAAAAGGGATTAATACACAATATTACCGGTGTACTCTACCACCATGGTCTCAATATTGTCAGTAACGGAGAATTTGTTGACCAGAAGAGGAAGCTCTTTTTCATGCGCACAGAATTTTCTGGAACATTGCATCCAGAACAGATAGTGAATGAATTAAAGACCGTGCTCCCTGATGGAGCAGATATTCAGCTACCAAAAAGGCAGAAAAAAGATGTCATAATCATGGTCACCAAAGAATTCCATTGCCTTGGGGACCTGTTGTCTAGACATGCCTTTGATGATTTAGATGCAAACGTTTTAGCTGTGATAAGCAACCATACTACACTGAAGGATTATGTCCAAAACTTTGGTATCCCTTACCACTATGTATCTCATACCAACAAAATGAGAGAGGAACATGAAGCCAAAATAATAAAGATCATTGACAAATATAGCCCAGACTACATCGTCTTAGCCAAATATATGCGCATCTTTACCCCGGCTTTTGTGTCTAATTACAAAAATCAGATCATCAACATTCACCACTCCTTCCTTCCAGCATTCACCGGGGCAAATCCGTACAAGCAGGCATTTGGCCGGGGAGTAAAAATCATAGGCGCCACTGCTCACTTTGTAAACGAGGATCTCGATAATGGGCCAATCATTACCCAAGATATAATCCCGGTGGATCACACCTACAGTGCTGAGGATATGGGGCGGGCAGGAAGGGATGTTGAAAAGGTAGTCTTGGCTAAAGCCCTTAAACTGGTCTTTGAAGACAGGGTCTTTATCAATGGAAACAAAACCATAG
>CAZVAH010000158.1:0-4318 GCA_964625035.1 uncultured Bacteriovoracaceae bacterium
GTTAAACCAAGTTGCATTCAATTTTGAACATATAACCCAACACCCAAAACTCAAAACCCAACACCTTCTTGTTCCCAAAACTCAAACCCCAAAACCTTTTATCTTTGCCCTTGGCTTATATAGTCATAAAATGTATAATTTCATTAATAAGACTTTAAATATGGAGGTATTGTTATGGCGTTAATAGATTATGCCGTTGATGAAAAAGTGGCTGTTGTTACCATGAATAGCGGAGAAAACCGATTCAATCTGACATTTTTAGGTGAGTTTCTTTTTGTCCTGGATACGATCGAGAATGATACTGATGCAAATGTACTTGTTGTAAAATCATCACACGAAAAGATCTTTTCTAACGGGATCGATCTTGACTGGCTTGTACCCATTATCCAAAAAAATGACACAGAAACAGCAAAGAAGTTTATCTACACTTTAAACAAACTTTTCAAGAGATTGGTTATTTATCCCATGATCACTATCGCTGCCATAACAGGCCATGCATTTGCCGGCGGGGCAATTATGTGCTGTGCATTTGATTTCAGATTTATGCGTTCTGACAGGGGATTTTTCTGCTTCCCTGAGGTAGACCTTGGGATACCCTTTCTTCCAGGGATGATAGCGCTCGCAGAAAAGGCAATCCCTATGTATAAATTTGAAGAGATGAAATATATGGGAAAACGTCTTACTGCTAAGGAGTGCGAAGAGCATCATATCATCATGAAGGCATGTCATATCAATGATCTGATGACAGAGGTCCTCTCCTTTGCAAAGGGCCTGAACAAGAGGAGGGAGATAATCTCTGAGATGAAGAAGGGAATGTATAAAGACATTGTACATGTTATAGACGTTGAAGACCCTCCGGTTATTGAATCAGGGAGGTTTAACATATAATCTTACGGGCTAGGGAACAGCCTGTTGAATCTAGCTTCGTACATTACTTAGAACGACGGTCAGGTACCTGTGCAAAGCTCTCCAGAGATTATTGACATATAAGAAGGCTTCTGTTAACCACTACGCTACGTAATCTTATCGGAGGATATGAGTGACCCTGGCTGAGATAAAAGAGATCCTGGATGCTGATGTTATTGTTGGAGAGGATCATTTGAATATGGAGGTGAAAACAGCTTTTGGAGCGGATCTAATGAGTGATGTCCTTGCTTTTGCCACGCATGGCTGTCTGCTCATCACAGGACTTACCAATCCTCAGTGTGTGAGGATAGCTTACACACTTGATATAGCAGCAATTATCCTTGTAAGAGGGAAAAGACCTTCAGAGCAAGCAGTTCAATTGGCCAGTGAGTTAGGAATCCCTGTGCTGGCCACAGAATATATCATGTTTGAGGCATGCGGGAGGCTGTATCAGAACGGGATTATGGGATGTATAAGAAAGGTTGATGAAGATGTTGAGTCTTGCAGAAGATAAAGGACAATTTGAAGCCGTCTTCCCTGTAAGAGGGAGGGATTTTACAGATGCCGGACTGGTTTCTGGCAGGATAAAGAATATCTTGAGGGAAAAGGCCCTTCCTGAAGATATTGTCAGAAGGGCTGCTATTGTAATCTTTGAAGCAGAGGTCAATATAATTTCCTATGCTGAAAAGGGGATCATTCGTTATTCTACAACCCCTGATTCATTAATAATCGAGGCAATAGATGAGGGACCAGGTATTGCAGACATTGAATTGGCCCTCCAGGAAGGATATTCTACTGCAGATGATATCATCAGGGAACTAGGATTTGGGGCAGGGATGGGATTAGCTAACATAAAAAAGTATTCCGGTGAATTCGAGATATCCTCCGAGGTAGGTAAAGGCACGCGTTTGAAAAGCATCATTAAAATAACATGGGGTATATAGTAAAGGGATAGGATTACATGGATTTAAAATTTCTTGTAGATAAGTTGAATTTAAATGTCAGGTGCTGTGAGGGCAACTTGAAAAAGGAAGTATTGGGGGGATATGTTGGTGATCTCTTAAGTGATGTAATGGCAAACAGTAAAAAGGGAGATATATGGGTTACCCGTCAGACACATCAGAATATTGTTGCAGTTGCCTCTCTAAAGGACCATGCCGGGATAATCCTTGTTCAAGGAGTCAGCCCTGAGGAGGATACCCTTGGAAAGGCCTCAAAAGAGGGCATCCCTGTCATGATCTCGGAACTTTCCGCCTTTGAGACAGTGGGGAAGATATATCAATTAATGAATAGTAAATAGTGAATAGTAAATAGTGAATAGTGGACAGTAAAGAAGGGATCAGCTTTCAGGAATAGCTGTTCTCCCAGCACATCAGATATTTTAAGGTTTAGGTAATGCCAAAAATATTTAATTGTGACCTACATATCCACACCTGCCTTTCTCCCTGTGCAGACTTGGATATGTATCCAAGGGCCTTAGTTGAGAAGTCTCTGGAGAAAGGCTTAGATATCATTGCTATATGTGATCATAATTCTTCGGAAAATGTTCAATACGTAATCAAGGCTGACGAAGGCAAGGAGCTCATTGTTCTGCCGGGTATGGAGGTGACAACGAAAGAAGAGGTGCACATCCTGGCATTATTTGATAGATTAAATGAATTGCTTCTCCTTCAGGAGATTGTCTACAATGCTTTGCCAGGCAAAAATGATGAAGATCTATTCGGGTGTCAGGCTATAGTAAATGAGACAGACGAAGTAAAGGGATTTAATGAGAGATTGTTGATTGGGGCAACCAATCTTTCACTTAAGGAATTGGAGGAAAAGATCCACACATTAGGCGGGCTTGCTATTGCTGCCCACATAGATAGACAGAGCTTCAGTGTAATCTCTCAGCTGGGCTTCATACCTGAGGACATCAAATTTGATGCCCTGGAAATTTCTGCAAGACTTGAGATTGATGAAGCGAGGAAGGAATATCCGCAGCTTTTAAGCTACCCCCTTTTAAAGTCATCGGATGCCCATTTTTTGAATGATATAGGAAGTACATTTACAAGATTTTATTTGGAAGAAGGTACAATAAGTGAGATGAAGATGGCCCTGGAGAAAAGGGATGGGCGCTATATTATGGAGTAGGGAATGCTGGAATTGGCCTTGCATATCCTGGACATAGCAGAAAATTCTGTGAGAGCCGGGGCAGATTTGATAGATATCATAATTTATGAGGACACCCGAAAAGACAAATTTTCCATAGAGATTTTAGATAATGGGAGAGGTATGGATAAAGACACTCTCAAAAAGGCCCTTGACCCTTTTTATACTACCAAGAAGGTAAGAAATGTGGGGCTGGGGCTCCCAATGCTTTTTCAGGCAGCCAGGATGACAGGAGGCAACTTTGATATAGACTCAAAAGAAGGTGGTGGCACAAAGGTCATAACAGAATTCACACGCTCTCACATAGATCGGCAGCCTTTGGGTGATATTGCGAGCACTTTAATCGCTCTAATTGCAGGAAACCCTGAGGTGGATTTTGTATACACGCACGATAAAGATTCAAAGGAATATGTTCTTGATACAAGGGATATAAGAAAAGCACTTGAAGATATCCCTATTAATAATGTAGAAGTCCTGAAGTTTATAAGAGAGAATATTAAGGAAGGCATGGAGGAGATAAATGTATAGAGCTTTCCGCCTCAGATGGGACAGTCAGACTCTTGTGCAAAGCTCTCTATGGTTACAGATAAGGAGAAGAAGGCCGTGTGTGGCAAGTGAGATAAACTCACAACTAATAAATAAAAAGGAGCTATTATGGACTCTACATTTTTAGCATATCAGGTAAAAAAGACTGACGACAAGTTTATTGGCAAGGTAGAGAGACGTATGACCAGTGATTTGCCCCCGGGGGACGTATTGATCAAGGTGGCTTATTCTTCACTCAACTATAAAGATGGCCTATCTGCTACTGGCAATCCTGGGGTTACCAGCAAATATCCGCATATCCCGGGGATTGATGCAGCCGGGGTTGTAGTAGAAAGCACTTCATCCGGATTTAAGTCCGGAGACGAGGTCATTATTACTGGATATGATCTCGGTATGGATACAGATGGTGGTTTTGCTCAGTACTGCAGAGTCCCTTCTGATTGGATTGTGCCATTACCAAAGGGGCTTTCTTTAAAGGAGGCCATGCTTCTTGGCACAGCAGGCTTTACAGCTGCCCTGTGTGTGAATCATCTCATCCATAACAGGGTAACCCCTGAAAAGGGGCCTGTCCTTGTAACAGGTGCATCAGGAGGGGTTGGCAGCGTGGCTGTCTCAATATTGGCAAAGCTGGGCTATAGTGTTACTGCAAGCAGTGGAAAGAAGGACCAATATGAGTTCTTAAAGAGAATTGGAGCTGGTGAGGTCGTTTCCAGAC
>CAZVAH010000158.1:4328-5056 GCA_964625035.1 uncultured Bacteriovoracaceae bacterium
GCATACGCAGGAGCCCGAGTGCCATGAGTGAGAGCAAGAGTGTGCAGGGGTGGTTGAACCCGTTGGAGGAAAGACCATGGAGTATGTACTGCGTGCTACTAAATATATGGGGAGTGTTGCCTCCTGCGGGTTGGTCGGGGGAGCTAATTTTGCGACTACAGTATTTCCTTTCATTATAAGGGGGGTAAATCTCCTGGGAGTTGATTCGGTCCAGTGTCCCATGGGCTTAAGATTAAAGATCTGGAATAAGCTCTCTTCTGAGTGGAAGCCTGATACATTAGATTTACTTTCCAGCACGATCACCCTTGATGGTATCGATGCTGCAATAAAAGATATACTAAATGGAGAGATAAAGGGAAGGACCTTAGTAGAACCAAAAAGCCTATTAGATTAAGTATGATGGCTTAAGAGGATATTTAGAGCAATGTATAAATCTTATGACGAAGCCTATCATAGCTCTATTGAGAAAAAGGAACGCTTTTGGGGTGAAGCTGCTGGTGTTCTTAAGTGGGATAAGGAATGGGATAAGGTTTTAGATGATAGCCGTGCACCTTTTTACAATTGGTTTGAAGGTGGGAAGCTTAATACCTGTTATAATGCGCTTGACTGGCATGTGGAAAATGGCAGGGCAGATCAGATTGCTGTTATCTATGATAGTCCTGTAACAAATACCATACGTAAGATCACATACAAAGAGCTATTGGAGGATGTATCAAGGTTTGCGGGTG
>CAZVAH010000159.1:0-5008 GCA_964625035.1 uncultured Bacteriovoracaceae bacterium
AGATACGAGTCCTTGACCACACACTTCACCGAGAAGAGCCCTGCATCGAGGGCGTAAGGCAAGCCTGCCAGATCTTCAATGGCGATATTGTTCATGCACTTTCTAAAAAAAGACTTTTACAAAGCGGTTCACATCCGGGGTGGGATAAAATTCAAGAAGACTGATGTCATGAAAGATGCGTTAGACGCTGATGTGCTCATCGCAGCTCCTGTTGCCAAGACTCACAGCAGCACTGGGGTGAGCCTGTCCATGAAAGGAATGATGGGTCTTATCTGGAACCGTTCCATAATGCACTGGAGATACGACCTCAGTGAGGCCATTGTCGATCTGTGCACCCTGCTTAAACCCCATTTAGTGGTGATAGATGCCACCAACGTGCTCAGCACAAATGGGCCGGGCGGGCCCGGTAAGGTGCTTCACATGAATACTGTAATTGCCTCCCGTGACATGGTTGCAGCGGACGCCCAAGCAGTTCATATGTTTCAGTGGTACGGACAGCGCTTAGAGCCCAGGCAGGTAAAGCATATACGTCTCGCTCATGAGCGGGGACTTGGCCGCATGGATATCCAAACCCTTACGAAAAAGAAAGTCGAGGCGTGATGCCCTTTCAGCGCGTAATTCAGGCACTAAGCTTTGCTTTCTTTATTGTCCTTATGCTCCTCGCGGCGTTCCCCCTCATATCTCCTATACCTGTTGACCTGTTCTTGAGGCTGGACCCTGTTATCTTTCTTGGAACCTGGCTGAGTGCCCGTGCTGCGGTGACCTCTCTGCTGCTTGCTGCAATCATACTTGCCCTCACGGCTGCCTTAGGCCGTTTCTTCTGCTCTACTATCTGCCCAATGGGCACCACCATTGATCTCACCGACAGGCTTATACTGTCCAAGGGCAAAGGAAAACGTAGACCCAGGGCATTACCCCGATCTCTTAAAACCATCAAATACCAGATTCTTCTTTTCATACTCGGGGCTGCTCTTGTTGGAGTATCCTTTGTATTCCTTGCCTCTCCCATTTCTTTGATCACCCGCTTCTATGGTCTTATTATATATCCCTTTGCAAGTTTCCTGGGTGATGTTGGCTTGTCTATGATTCGTCCTGTAGCACGGTATCTCGACATACCTGCACTGGCGTATGCGGTAGTAGCCACACCCCGTTTTGCCCTGCAATGGTTTACTGTTTTTCTCTTCATAGGCATATTTGCGTGTGCCATCATCTCGCCCCGTTTCTGGTGCCGGTACCTTTGCCCTGCAGGTGCCTTTTTTGCACTCCTTTCTTTAAAGCCGCTTATGAGAAGAAAGGTCTCCCAAAGATGCAATTCCTGCGGGCTGTGCCAACAAAACTGCCCTATGGATGCAATCCCGGAAGATCCTTTTATGACAGATTATTCGGAATGTATTGTATGTGAAACCTGTGTGCGTATCTGTCCTGCCAAGGCCGTTGTGTTTACTGGGCCAAATCTTAAGACAGACCGACCTGTAAATATTTTTTCCCAAGAACGCCGCGCGCTGATCTGCTCTGGGCTCTCGGGCGTAGCAGCAGCGATTATCACACTTACAGGCCTGAATCATTTCACAGGAGGAAACTCTCCAGGCAAGATCACTGATCCCAGTGTGATACGCCCGCCTGGGGCGCTTCCTGAAGATGAATTTCTTGCCCGATGTATACGGTGCGGTGAGTGCATGAAGGCATGCCCAACAAATACGTTGCAGCCTGTTGGTATGAGGGCAGGATTTGCTGCCCTTTTAAGCCCTGTCATCACCCCCCGCCGGGGGCCATGCGAACCACTGTGCAATGTGTGCGGACAGGTATGCCCCACAGGTGCACTAAGACCTCTGGAGCCAGAAGAAAAAATCTGGGCAAAAGTAGGCACAGCATATGTCTTGAGACATAAGTGTCTTGCCTGGGAATTCGGCCATGAATGCCTTATCTGCGATGAGGTATGCCCTTTTGATGCGGTGAAATTAAAAAAGGTCTCGGGAGTCCACGTAGCAGTCCCTTTTGTGAATGAAAATAAATGTAATGGCTGTGGGTTTTGTGAGTACTACTGCCCTGTCCAGGCTCAATCTGCAATTGTAGTAGAACCCATGAATGCTCTGAGGCTCACAAAAGGCTCGTACAGAAAAAAGGGGCAAGAGCTTGGGCTCTCTTTTCAAACAGGTCCCAAAGACAGACATGTACCCGCTGTTAAAGGCCCTCAGCCTCCATTGGAAAGTAAAAACGCTGCTTCCAAAGGCGACCTCCCCCCGGGTTTTACAGAGTAATCACAGGAGACGTGGGGTCAGCTCTCACCATGTTGTTGAGACCTGACCCCGTTCTGTTCTTGCTGGGAGTAAGAAAGATTGTTGGTCTCGAGCGTTTCCAGCGCCTCGAGATGATCTCCAGGAAATTCCGCAGTGAAAAAATGGACCGTTAAAAAGAGCGTTTAAAGAAACAAGAGGAATAGGATCAGGTCTTATAGAGCTCGGGACAGAGTCAGTTCTAAATCCGTACCGAGCGTCCCTGGGCCTAATCTATTAGTTTATCTGGAAAGTTTCACCTTCAGTGCGGACAAGACACCATAAGGCAGGATCTTCAACCCAAGCCTGTCAAAGTCTTTAGATGGTGACTTTTAAGCCGGGTTTCCGACCATACTTATGGCTTTCTGGTGGCATGCATCCACGCATTCTTTTATAGAAACTTTTGTACCCCAGCCTATACCCACAAGACTTTAACCCTTACACCTTTAATATCCTTATCTCAAGAGGAGTAGATGAACACGATTTGAATCTTAGTTCTAAGATCGCATTAGCCTCGTCATAATTATAAATGATATCTTTTATACTGCTTTTAAGGCTAGAAAACTTGTTGATAAAGAAGAAGGTTATCTTGTAATCCCTAGTAATGTTTATTGAGCCTGATTGCCTTTTCATAGATAGCTCTATATAATCATTAGTGTTTTTGTAATATATCCTTTGCAGACAAAAGCCTTCATCTTTATAATCCAAGGAGATGCCGTCATCATCATAAAGAAGGTAGGTATACTCATCTTTCAAAAAGCAATAGATTTCCATGGAATTAATATAGCTATTAACTTGAAAAAAAGGTGCGGGCCTTCTAAGGGCAAGAATAGCCCCATGCTTTACAAACACAGGCAACTGGTCACTAGAGTATTCTATAGATTTGGGACCAATTACTATATGTAAATCTCTTACATCTATCCATTTACCTTCAGGTAGATATACTTGTCTTTTGTCTGAACTATTCATGTATGGAGCAACCATAATCTCTTTTCCTATGAAGAACTGAGCAGATATAAAAAATGAGTTTTTATCATCTGGATATTCGAGTACAAAAGGCCTTATAATGGGTATACCTGTAGTATGGGCGATGTATGCACAAGAATAATAATGAGGGATAAGCATATATCTAAGTTGTACATATATTTTAAAATTATCTTCATTCTTCTTGCCCCATGCCCAAGGATCTCGCTTTTTTGAAAATGGCGAGGAAAAATAACGGGCTATAGGAGTAAAGACGGCATACTGGATATACCTTCTATGAACATCCTTGCTGGGTTCGCCAGAAAGGCCGTATATATCCGCCCCCCAATAAGAGAAACCCAGCATGCTCAAGTTAAGCCCTGCATTGAGAGATGTTTGCATGCCTTCAAATGTTGCCTTTTGATCGCCCATGAATATACCTGGATACCTCTGAGCCCCAGCCCATACACAGCGCGCATAGACTAAAGCCCTGTGCTTTAAATAATCCTGGAGCCTCTCGTAGATGGCCTTAGAATAATAAAATCCGTAGATATTATGATGTTCTTTGCTATCAAGGCCTATAGCACTTTTTGCCCCTTTTGGTAGATATTCTCCATCATCGTTCTTGAAAAAGTCTACACCGTCATCTAAGAGGTGCCTTGAGAGGTTAAACCAGAAATCGGCTGCCCTTTTATTGGTAAAATCTATCATACCTCCTTTCCCAAACCACCAGCTTACATTTGGGTGAATAAAATAATTGTGCGCCCTTGCAATCCTATAAAGGACCTTATCAGAAAGATTTGTCATATAGGAGAGATCTTCAGGAAAATTCCTCCCCACTATGAGGTGATTCCTCAACCTTGTCAAATAATTATCTTTCTTATTAATGAACGGGGTATAGATCAACCCTAGCCTAATGCCCATCTTATGAAGGGCATCTATAAAGGCCCTTGGCCTATGGAAATATTTCTTGCTCCATTTAAAGTTATGAAATCGCTCCTCCCAGTGGTAATCCAGAATCTCTATATCAAGAGGTATCCCATGTGACCTGAATCTCTTGAGGTATGAAAGGGTTTTTCCCTGGTCCTCTACAGGGTAACTTGTATGCCATAGCCCAAAGGCCCATCTGGGAGGGATTCCTGGCCTACCACAGATAAGGGTTATGTTACTTATAATGTCCTTTAGATTGTTGCCCCAAAATAGGATCATATCAGCCGCACCATCTTTCCAGGTAATAGATAACTTACCTGAAGGCCCGTTAAGTCTCCAAAGGCAAGGGTGGGCATTAAGTAGGAAGATAGCCCATGAGTGGCTACTCAAAAGTATAGGCATACTTGAATACGTAAGAAACCTCTGGAGGATATAGGGGGATTCAGAGTTTTTCAGGTAAAATATCCCTTTGTTTTTCCCAAATGCCCTGAAATCCATTCCAAGGCCATAGAATGTCTCTTTATGAGGGCTCTGGATTTTCAAGTTTTTAATCACACCTGAAAACAGGCTCATCTTAAGGGTTTGCCCTTGATCAGTATTTATAGAGACATTATATCTATGAGCAGAGATCGATTGAATCTGTATATTTGCCGTACAAGGATTCTTCTCTTCCACGTATGAGCCCAGATTGG
This sequence comes from uncultured Bacteriovoracaceae bacterium, assembly GCA_964625035.1. Classification (GTDB taxonomy): domain Bacteria; phylum Desulfobacterota; class Desulfomonilia; order UBA1062; family UBA1062; genus JAGGYK01. Next base: position 4,859 of record CAZVAH010000159.1, read on the forward strand.
GACACACATCATTTAACCATATTGGGCCAATATCTCCTTTTGGGGCGAGTTTTAGTCTTATAAAGCGATGTTTATAATAGGTAAGGTCTGAATCTATCATATTCTATCAAATATAGAATCGATAAGGAGAATATACAACACGAAATTAGG
>CAZVAH010000160.1:0-1460 GCA_964625035.1 uncultured Bacteriovoracaceae bacterium
TATTAGACCTGTTTAAAGAAATTGCTCAAACCAATTACAATAAGTATCTAGAGGAGGCCAAATCAAAGGGAACCAAGATCATTGGCTACTTTTGTAATGTCCCCGAAGAGATCATCATGGCTGGAGATATGATACCGTATCGTATGAGGGCAGTGGAGAGCACAAAGACCACCTTAGGAGATATCTGGTACAGTACCATTAATTGCAGCTTTCCCAGAAACTGTCTGGATCAAATTTTAGAGGGTAAATTCAACTTTCTTGACGGGCTTGTTGTGATGAATAGCTGCGATCAGGTAAGGAGGTTATACGATAATTGCAAATACGGCGATCTATGGCCTGGTTTTCTGTACATGCTCGCAGTCCCTCATGTAATAACCCCTGAATCAATGAGTCAATTCAAAAGAGAGATTAATCGTTTCAAGCTGGCACTTGAAGAACATTTTGGCGTTACAATAACACAAGAAAAGATCAAAGAGGCCATCTCTACGTGCAACCATACGAGGAGGTTGCTAAGATCCCTCTACGAGCTCAGGAAAAAGGATCCGCCGCCTATAAAGGGCGCTGAGGCCCTTGCGGTAATCCTGGCATGTACAGCTCTGCCCAAAGAGGTTGTAAATACCAGTTTGGAAGCCCTTCTTCGTGAACTTAATGGGCGCACTATTGTCCCTGAGGGCACCACCCGTCTCATGATAGCAGCAGGATATCTCGAAGAGATCGATTATATGGAATTATTGGAGAAAGAGGCGGTGGTGGTAGTAGATTCCCTTTGTTTTGGGGTGCGCTACCTGAGAAATCTGGTTGATGAGGATGGGGATGATCCTACCAAAGCACTTGCACACCGCTATACCTCTATTGCCTGCCCTCGAATGGTAGAGTCCTATGATGAAAGGATTAAAATCATTGATAATGATATCAAAGAATATAGAGTGGATGGTCTTATAGTAGATAACTTAAAATTCTGCCTGCACTGGCAGATATTCCGGTTTATGATAGAAAATGAGATTGAAAAAGGGGAGAGGCTACCATGCCCCCTCCTTGTATTGGAAAGAGAGCTCCATTGTCTAGCAGAGGGTCAAATTAAAACAAGAATTCAGGCCTTCATAGAACAGCTCCATGATAAAAAAACATCATGAGGTTTCTACTGCAGGAGGCCTTTAAGTGCTGAAGATATGAGATATTAGGGTTATTTCAGGAGGATGAATGGCTAAAGGAGTAAAAGATTATGAATATACCAAGATGGTAGCAAGAAAATTTGTGCAGCTGGCATTCATGCTGAGATTTCCAAGACTGGTTTCGCTTGGACAAAAGATAATCACACCTCTTATGCATAAACAAATGTGGTACAATGATCCTTTTAGGTATGTGTGGGTTGCTGCCGGGGAAGGAAGAAAATCTGTTACCTACCTGAAGGGATTGAGGTGGGGGGTAGAGGCAATAGCCGAGTATATGAAGTCTCACCT
>CAZVAH010000160.1:1470-4981 GCA_964625035.1 uncultured Bacteriovoracaceae bacterium
AACAAACCAGCAGTGTGGGTTGAGTGGGACATCTCTCCAGAGGTAATTATGGCCCTTGGTATGACCCCTGTTACCCCGGAATGGTTGGTTTTACTTCTAAACATAAAAAGATCTCATTATGTTCCCGATATACTCCAGGCCGTCGAAGTAGAAGGGGTTACAGAGGATTTATGTTCTGCATCCAAAGCAGCCATAGCAGCGGCTCTTATGAAACAACTTCCCAGGCCAGCAGCTATTATTACATCTACACAGCCATGCGATTCTGTACAGTCAGCGTATCAGGTATTGGCCCGTGAAGCAGGAGTACCCATGTTTTGCCTGGATCTGCCATATCATAGACAAGAAGAAGACTTTCTGTATTTTACTGAAAATGTAAGGCACATGATCTCGTTTTTAGAGGAGAAGACAGGCAAGAAGATGGATTATAATAGACTAAGGTCTGTTGTGGAAGAGAGCAAAAAAACCAACCATTATCTCTCATAGGTTTGCGAGATGAATCGTGGAATAACCTGTCCTTATATACTCTTGGACTTACTTATTATATGGGTATTTAATGTATGTTACCTGGGACACCCTAAACTTACCAAATTTGCCAAATACATCTATGAGGATACACAAAAACGATTTAAGGAAGGCAGCCCTGGGGGGGCTAACCCGGAAAAGATACGTGTTGTTTGGCATGATGTACCTATTGGATTTATGCCTGTTATCGCATGGATGGAGAGAAGGTTCGGGGCATATGTTGTTGCTGATATGGTAGGCTATAACACAATACCCAAGATTGATACGACAAACAAAGAAACCATGACGAGAGGGCTTGCAACCCAATACATGAATCTTACTATGGGCCGGCATTTCCATGGGACCCTAGACCTCTACCTTGGGGAGATAGATAGGTTTGTAGAAGAATACAAACCAGACTGTCTAATCTTTACCCTTCATAGGGGGTGTAAACAATCATGGGCAATAAGAAATATACTGAAGCAAAAAGCCAAGGAGCATTGTCTACCTGTACTTGTTATTGAGGCAGATATATTTGATTCCAGATACAAGACAGAACAGCAAATCAAAGATCAGATTGAAGACTTTTTTATAAGTTCAGGGCTTACTGCGTAGAGGTGTATGAAAAAGTCAGGGATCAGGGGGTTATTTTGAGATGAGGGAGACGGGAGAATAAAATGTTGCTTTTAATCCTTTCCGTCCGTCATGGGCGAAGCGTATGTCTGCCTTGCAGACATGCGGGGTTTATAAAAAATTTATAAAAAAGTGAGGGTACTATCATGAGAGACAATAAATCTTATGAGTATATTGTCATAGGTACAGGCCCTGGTGGCGCGCCTGTGGCAAAGGAGCTTGCCAAGGCAGGAAAGAGTGTACTCATGTTAGAAAGAGGGGCTTACCATAAAAAATTTTTGGGGTTCCCCTTTGGTTTAAGGCTCTTAGATCGTTTCATGTTATTTGCAAGATCCGAAGAGGGGGTAATTATAGAAAGGGGGATCACCGTAGGCGGATCCTCCATGGTATATCAGTCTAATGTGGCTGATCCGCCAAAAAAGCTTATTGGTGCAATGGGTATAGACTTTAAGCCCGAGACCGATGAGATCAAGGCTGAGATAGGTGTCAAGGTGCTTCCCAATAGATTTTTTGAGTTCAGTAGAGGTATGACCAGGACTTTAGAGGCAGCAGAAAAGATGGGCATTCCCTTTAAAGCCCAGGAAAAATTCATTGATCCGGACAGATGCAAGATGGGCTGTGACTGGTGTATGCTTGGATGCCCACAAGGGGCTAGATGGACTACACGGGAGTACGTAGACGAGGCCGTTGTATATGGGGCAGACTTGCTGACCTTGGCCCGTGTGGAGAAAATCATCTTAAATGACAACAAATCCAGGGTGATAGGCGTAGGGCTTTTTGACGGCAGAGTTATAAGATGTGATAACGTAATCCTCTCCGCGGGGGGGATCGGTAGCCCTGCCCTACTACTCAGATCCGGGATAAAACACTTAGGTTCACAGGATGTTGGCACTAACTTTTCTATGGACCCAATGAACATAATCCTTGGCTATAGCAAGGATAGCGACGGTGGGATGTGGGGAGTACAAACATTCTCACATGCCATTGAATCCTTGGCTGATAGCGAAGGGTTTCTCATCGGCACCTGCGCAGCATTAGGCACACACATGGTAAATTCTAGCTTTAGATTGGAGTCCGCCATGAAGACCTGGTACAAGCTCCCCATAATCAAGAGAGGAATAGGTCTTTTCGTAAAGTTATCTGACGAGCCCTTTGGGCAAATCTATGCAAATGAGAAGACAAACAAACCATTTACAGCCCTCGATCACAAAAGGGTGAACAAGGGAACTGAGATATCAAAAGAGATCATGATAAAAGCCGGGGCTGATCCATCTTCCTTTTCAATCCTGAAATGGGCAGGAGGCCATCCAGGCGGCACCATTGCCATGGGCAAGGCAGTAAATAGAGATTTTTCCACCGAGATACAGGGTATGTATGTATGCGACGGGAGCCTTATGCCAGTCTCTCCCGGAGTACCCCCATCCCTAGCCATAGATGGAATGTCTAAACTTTTAGGCAAGATATTGACCGGACAGGTGAAGGCAGAAGAGAGATTCGTAAAGAAAAAGGGCAAGAGAGCTGCTGCTGTAATCATTCAGTGAAGCACAGGATTGAAAGGTACAAAGTGACAAAGGCACAAAGGAACAAAAAATTGGTAAGGCTCTATAAGTCGCCCATAAGTGCAGAGCTAATATTGAGGAGTTTTCTTAAGATATCGTACTATTCAGGTTTTTACTTTGTGCCTGTCTGCCTTTGTAACTGAATGGTTACCTGCTGCTGCATGATAGAGGGCATACTAGGATGTAGTACTGAACTATAAATTAGAGGAGGTGTTATGAAGTTAATCTCAGAAAAGACATACAGCGATATATTTTTTATAGGCTCACTCTGGAATCTAGCTATAGGGCTTGGTTGCCTTACGACTCTCAAGCTTAGTATGCGACTATTATATGGGGCTAAGGCTGTCACCGAGAATATAGTGGCTACCCTTCCATTAAGATTTTTCTATGCAGCTGTTGCCATATTCGGGTGGGGCTATTATATGGTATCAAGGGATCCCAAGAAGAATCGTGGAATTGTATGGATGGCGATAGTCGCCAAACTCACCATCTTTGCCACATTCATCTACTATTATCTGCAGAAAAAGATCAAGATAATCCCAGTCCTTCTAGGTCTTGGGGATTTTATATTCTCAATCTTATTTTCACTATTTCTCTTTGAGACAAGAAATGATGCGGATAAATAGCACTTGGTGAAAATGTTTCAAAACACAATTGGTTCAAGGGAGATGAAAGAATGATCATATCAGATGGAAAGGATGCGGTTATCACAGGTGCAGCATTAGGTCTTGGCAGGGCCATCTCTATTGCCCTTGCGAAAAGGGGTTTTAGGATTCTTGTAGCTGATATAAACAAAGAAGAGGCTGATATTACATTAA
>CAZVAH010000161.1:0-4977 GCA_964625035.1 uncultured Bacteriovoracaceae bacterium
CTCCCATGCCACTTCTGGCTGCAGATACCCCAATGGATGACCAAAGACGTCAGACCTTAGAGAAGGGAGAGATCCTCATGGACTTAAAACAGCATCCCATTACTAAGGTCTATCTCCCCACAGGGCAATGCCTGGTGGAGGGGACTCTACAGGAGGTATGGTGGATAATCACGGACTTTGATTCATTTGGAGAGTTTTTGCCACAGGTCGTATACTACAAACCACTTGTTTGGCAAGGCAACAGACTCCTGGTGGATTGTAAGGTGAAGGTTTTATTCCTAAAGTTTGACTACAGACTTTCATATATCATTGATGAAGAAAACTATACGACCTACTGGTTCTATGTAAGTGGTCCCATCCATGATTCGCAGGGCTACTGGCGCGTTGAGCCTTACGATGATACACGTGTCATCGTCACTTACACAACTACCCTGGATGTGGGGCGGGCAATGCCGGAATTTATCGAGAAGATACTTGCCAAGTCCACATTCCCTGATATTTTTAACTCATTGAGACAAAGGGTAAGCCAATTGAGGCAGGAAGGCGGGGTTAAAAAACCTAATCTTCCGCCCAGGCCAGCTATGAATGGAGGTGATTGATGAAAAGGATTCCATCCACAAAGAACCAGGGCAGAAAAATCCATTTTCGTGGTATTGCATTAGCAATAGTTCATACCGTTTTCCATGATAGCCCTGAGTTGCCGCTGAAAAAAGAAGAAATCTTGGAGGGACTGGAGAAGGATATTGGACAAATTACCTTGGCATATTGGGGTTTTTCACTTTTCATAGGGCTATTTAACCTCTTTCCTCTCCTGAAATACGGCAAGACATTTTTCAGACTTACCCCATCTAAACGCTTCAAGTTTCTAAGGTCCTTGATAGATTCGAATAGTTTTATCAAACGTACAATTGGGAATGGAATAAGTCTCCCATTCAAGTTTTCATATGTAAGCTCACCTGAGATACATGAATCTATGGGGATTCCTTATTATAAAGAGAAGATCCAGCCTGAGCCCGAGCCCCGCTGGATGAAACAGATATTCCCTGCCTATTCATTTGATACAGACGAGACCATAGAGGCAGATGTGGTAGTAGTGGGCACTGGTGCAGGAGGTGCTGTAGTGGCAAAAGAGCTCGCGGAAAAGGGCCTTGCTGTTGCCATTATCGAGTCAGGTGATTTCTATAGAAGAGATGTATTTACTGGCAATCCCAAGGATATGATACCGATGATCTACCGTAATGGAGGGTTCACTGCATCTGTGGGTAACGCATTCATCCCAATCCAAATGGGAAAGGCGGTTGGTGGTACTACCTTGATAAACTCAGCTACTTGTTTTCGTGCCCCAGATGATGTGTTGAATCAGTGGGTAACCGATGGGTTAACTGATTTTTCACCTGAAAAAATGGCATCGTATTTTGAACGTGTCGAGGAGATAATCCACGTCCAAGAGTGTGAAGCAAAGTATATTGGTCCTATTGGGGAGATAATCAACAAAGGGTGCTCTAAATTTGGTTACAGTTGCGGCCCCCTTAAGCATAATATTATTGATTGCGAGGGTCATGGCGTATGTACCCAGTGCTGTCCAAAGGATGCAAAGCAGTCTACCAATATTTCCTATATACCTAAGGCACTGAATGCGGCTGCCCAGCTATTTACAGGTTTTGAGGTAAAAGATATCCTCACTAACGGGGATAGAGCCATAGGGATAAAGGCCTATGGTAAAGGAAAAAATGGGAGAAAAGTCTCCTTGATCTGTTTTGCAAAGGCAACTATTTTGTCCTGTGGCACCCTTATCACGCCTACGATAATACAGAAGAACCATCTGGTAAGAGGAAACAAGTGGATTGGTAAGAATTTGACCATACACCCGGCTGTTTTTGTAACTGCGCATTTCCCTGGGAAGGATATGAAAAACCCTTCAAGTATACCCCAGGGATTTATGATTGACGAATTCCATGAGGAGGGACTCATGTTTGAAGGTGGTACCCCGCCGTTTATGATTTTTACAAGTATATTACCTGGGGTGGGACAAGATTATGTCGATCTAATCAAATCATACCATAATCTCGCGATATTTGGCTGTATGGTGAAAGATACCAGCACAGGCTTTGTAAGGCCAGGGGTTGGTGATATGCCTTTCATCTTTTATTATCTAAATAAAGAGGATACTAAAAATCTTATAAGAGGCGTATCTATCTTATGCGAGGTCTTTTTTGCAGCAGGTGCAAAAAAATTGTTCCTATCGACCTTTGATCATCCTATAGTGGAAAGGTTTGAAGACATAGAGAAGGTGAAGCAGAGGCGATGGACACCAAAAAACTTACTTCTTAGCGCCTATCATGCAGTGGGAACTGTAAAGATAGGTCTGACCAATAAAGACTCTGCTATAGATACCAATCACCAGTGCCACAATGTTCCCGGACTCTTTGTGGTGGATGGAAGCAGTATACCAACGAGCCTTGGGATAAACCCCCAGGTAACGATCATGGCTCTTGCAACACGGGCAGCAGAGAAGATAGTACAACTATTAGATTAAGGAGAGAAGATATGGGTTTAAAAAACTTTTTACGGTTAAAGGAAGATTTCGCAAGGGCATCTACCCCCGATCCTACGGAATTAAGGGGACATTTCGAGGTCAGGCTGGTCACAGGAATACTACCTGATATACGTTTTTTCTCTCATCGCAAGTTTTTCCCTGAAGATGTTGAGTCCCAAGGGGGCGGATACAATGAATTCCTGGGACTTATCCGCATTGGTAATTTTAAGATAGAAGTCGCAGATTCCATCCTTGGAGACGGGCAAACGGTACTAAGGGTGAATTATAACAGGCAGGGAAATCCATTCTGGCTGAAACCCTTGAATGATGAGCTCAAAAAGATCCGGGATGGCTATTACTTAGGTCGTGGTATCTACAGCATAGGGGGTTATGCATTCAACACATTCTACTTTTCTCTGGAAAAGCAATGACCTGATATCTATGAGTCTACCTATTCATCCAATGGTACTTGATTATATAAATCAGGGGCCTGAGAAGATATCTCGTAGCGGCCTTTATCTTAGGTCTTGATGCAATGAATCCAGCAATAGGCGGACTTAACCAGTAATAGAACTTAACAAATAACCTGCCAATAAGCCGTGGTTCGAGCATAGTGTCCCTGAACTGCCTTAGTGTGATTACCTCTGGCTCAACAGGGGAGCCAAATGCAGCAGTGGCAATAAAACATTTGTCATCACTGCTTTCATCAAATAGAGGGGTTTTATTGCTCCCCGTCTCATCTTCACCTTTTGCAAGATCATCTTCTGGGGGGTTGGCTATTATGGTCTCTGCCACTTCTTTGGATATTGCAAACTTAAGCTCAACATCCCTGTCTTCTGGTCTGCCCTCCCTGATCTCGTGGTTTGCATCAGGGTCATTATAGGCGACATCGAGGCACTCTCCATCCTCATGCTGAAGCATACGGCATTTAATAACCCCGGTGCCATCGCCGTTGTCCCATATAGCTATCCTCCTCCATTCCTGGGGCCAGTCTATAATAGAGCATGTATTAATATCCCAGTAACCACCTCCATTACCATCCTCCACTGCTTCAATATGGTTTTCATGCGTATGACCATTTATATGGGCTATTACATTCTCATATGAGGCCAAGGTTTCTCTAAACTCCTCAGGAGGAATATTTCTCCCAAACCGTATTTGAAACTCATTAAAGGGCCTAAATGACCTGGGCCCATGATGGGAAAAGATCAGGCAGAATTTGTCTGGATTATCTTCTATCTCATCCTTCATCCATTTAAATTGTGTCTGGTTCAAGGTGCCTTTCGAGAGATCACCTGCCCTATCGATAAGATCCCCATCATCAGCATCATAATTCGCGGTATTAAGCACAATGCAGTGTATGTATGGATTAGGATCAAAGCTGTAGTATCCATCTTCAGCATCTTCTGGCCACCATGGTGTGGGGTATGATCTCTTGTAGATCTCAATGGTCTCATCCTGGTAAGAAAGATCCTCAGCAGAGCAACTTAAATGTTCAATGAGGGGAGCTACTATGTGATTAGCAATACTACCTTCATATATTACATCATGATTGCCTAACGCTACATACCAAGGCAGAGCCAAGCCCTGGGGGTCCACCGGCTCTAGGTCGTAATTCTCCCGGTAACCCCCTAGTTCTCCATCAGCTATCTCTATACACCATTTTAATTCATTTTCAAGGTCAGTATCTGTATGATCACCTGTAGCCATAACAAAGGCCATGGGTTCTCCTTCGTGTTCTTTATTTATAGACCGTATAGTAGAGTCCCACCCAACACATGTCCAAGGGTCCTGTTCTCTGGATACTGTAGGAATCTTTTTATCAAGTAACTGCCCAAGGTTGATAGAACGCAAAGGATTAACCATCAACTCCTCAGCACGTAGTTGATTCCCCTCATCTACTATATGGATATCTGAAACCTGGGCAAAATCTAAAATCTTGAAGATATATCCGGTAGCATTTGAGATGTCAGGGGCAATGTCCAGATCATTCCTTGCAATCACATTGGCAGAAAAGATACCTGATAAAACCTTTAATGGATTTGAAAATACGAGTAGTGCACTGCCAGTACCGGTAATCTTTAGAAATCCCCGCCTTGTAATCTTGAAAAAGTCCTCGGTGATCATCCCATACCTCCTCTTAATCAAATGTTATAGGTATGATCCTATAAATATGCAAACTCCATGCCCTTGAAAATAGCATTTTGCCTCCTGATAACAAAGAGTTATAAATATCGAAACATCTTTTGATATAAATAAGGGAAATGTTTTACCATGTTTGATGAAATATTTTATCCTCTAGATGCATCTCTCCTATAATCGTGAATCTAATTTTCTTTGCCTCTCGATTGGTTCAAGATTACTCATGATTCATTTTCGTACTAACCATCTCCCCTTTGTGTCGGTTCCCGTCATGAGAGTTTCATATAAACCCCCATGAC
>CAZVAH010000162.1:0-4959 GCA_964625035.1 uncultured Bacteriovoracaceae bacterium
CTACTAATGTAGCTACAATGCCTGTAAGGCAAGTGGCTATCAAGAAACCCACTATAAGCCGTCTTTTTAGGTTTAATCTGAAAATCCCCATAAATAGCCCTTCTAATGAACCCTATCTGCCAGGTCCAATCCTAGTATTTATTTATTATATCAGGAGGAAGTCATGTAATCAATCTTGATCAAGAGAAATGATGAGATAAAGGGAGAGGGCAAGATATTAAAGGATAATATTCCTAAGACAGGAAACCTTTCCCTAAAGGTAATTGACGGCCTTATGCTTTGTTAAGAAGCTTAGTTACCCTTGATAATAATTCTGCTACAGGTATAGGTTTTTTTACATAGTCATCAGCCTCAAGATATTCGCCATCTGTCTCGGGGGAGAATTTAAACCCAGTCTTATCTGTAACCGCTGTTACCATCATCACAGGTATACTTTTTAATTTTTCATCGTGCTTTAGTTTGTAGCAAAAATCAAATCCATCAGTGTGTCTTTCCATCATTACATCCAGTATTATAAGATCAGGCTTATTCCCATCAATAGCCTTGTAGCCATCTATAATGTTATACGCATGACCTACCTGATATCCACCACTGCCTAAAATAACCTCTAATGCATTAACATAGTCTCTATCATCATCTATTATAATTATCTTTTTTGCCTCAGTCATCATCAACCTCCGATTTGATATATTTCTCCATAAAGATCTAGCTCCCTCTATTTATAATCTCCTGCTATCGCCCTGGTTACATCGAGGATTCCTATAGCCACAGGACACACATCAGAACAGCGACCGCAACCCACACAGGTATAAATGCCGCCTAGCAAATCCTTCTCATTATAGTCTTTAAGCTTATGTTCATAGCGTCTCTTGAGCCTTAAGCCCTGTGTTGGTCTTGGGTTGTGCATGGAAGCTTCCCTGGTAAACCCACTATATAGACAGGTGTCCCATCCTCTAATGCGCATGCCAGAGTCACCCATAGCAACGAGATCATATACATTAAAACATGTACAAGTCGGGCACACAAAGACACATCCACCGCATGCAATGCATTTCTTACCGAACTCTTCCCATCTTTCATCATCAATCGCGCCATTTTTCATCATCTCGGCTACCTTTTCAATCTCGGCCACTCTTGGAATGGACTGTTTTGCCTTTTCTTTAAACGCTGCGATGCTACCCTCAGCCTCTCTATCTTTCACATCCGTGAAAGAATCTCCTGATGCCAACTCCTCACCTTCTCTGCTGCCGATCTCCACTAAAAATCTTTCGCCCATATCAAAAAACTGAAGGTCAAATCCACTCTCAGCAAAGGGGCCGCTATTTGTAGTAGTGCAGAAGCATGTCTCATTCTGAGGCCCTTTGCAGGCCATTACAACCTTGATGGTCGCATCGGCTTTCGCACGGTAATACACATCACTATTATCACGTGCCATAAAACTCGACGATTGGAGAATCCCCATCATATCACATGCCCTTATACCAAACAGAATCGTGTTTTGCCTCGAGATAACCTCATGATACTGGTCATCTTTAACCTCGAATATAATCTCGCTCTGGGGAAAAAGGGCTGATTTTGGAGCAAGGGAGGGCTTGCCATAATCAAGGGTTAACTTATCTTCTCCTAAGCAATCGAAGATACAATCACCATTTGTTTTATTAACCGGGCACAAGACATGATACTTCGTTGCCCAAGTCTTAAGCGCAGCTACTACATCTTTTTTATCTATTGATTTCATGCGCACCTCCTGATCTTAACTGCACAACCTTTATATTCCGGGATCTTTGCAACAGGGTCATATACAGGGTTCGTAAGAAGGTTGATAGATGCCTCATGAAAATGAAATGTGCCAAAGACCACCTTTGGTGGCACCCTAGGGGTAACCTCAGCCATTGCCTTTATAGAACCACGCCTTGAGGTCACCTCTATAAGGTCATTTTGCCTGATCCCTATCCTCTTTGCATCTAAAGGATTGATTTCTATAAAGGGCTTGGGGGCCTCTCTTTCTAATACACTTATGCGCCTGGTCATCGTCCCAGTATGATAGTGATGGGAAATACGCCCCGTAGTGAGAAGAAGATCATACTCATCATCAGGCACCTCAATAAGCGGTTTAAATTCACATGGCATAAATGTGCCAAACCCTTTTGCAAACTTGTCTTTGTGCAGATATGGTGTTCCAGGGTGACCTTCGTCGGGACATGGCCATTGAAGACCAGGATTTTCTTCCAGACGGGTATAGGTAATTCCGCTATAAGATGGTGTTAACATATTGATCTCATGCATAATCTCTGATGGGCAGGTGTAATTCATAGGATACCCGGCAAGCCTTGAGACCTCGCAGATTATTTCCCAATCAGTCTTTGCAGAGCCGAGAGGATTGATCGCCTTCTTTGAAAGCTGAACCCTCCTTTCTGTGTTGGTGTATGTCCCGTCTTTTTCTGCAAAGGATGCAGCAGGCAGTACAACATCTGCCATCCTAGCTGTTTCAGAGAGAAAGATATCCTGTACTACCAAAAAATCCAGATTGGATAAGGCAAGCTCTACATGGTGGGTATCAGGATCACTCATTATAGGGTTTTCTCCCATGACATAGAGTGCCTTGAGCTCACCTTTTTGAGCAGCTTCCATCATATCTATCACTGTCATTCCAACCTTGTCATCAAGATCCACTTCCCATGCATCCTCGAATTTTTTCTTTACATTCGCATCCGTTACCTTTTGATAGCCGCTGAAGACATTAGGAAGAGCCCCCATATCACACGCACCCTGGACATTATTCTGGCCCCTTAAAGGGTTAACACCGGTTGATGGTTTGCCAACATGACCTGTGAGCATCGCAAGATTGGCACAAGATTTCACATTATCTGTCCCTGTTGCGTGCTGGGTAATCCCCATGGCATAGAGTATCATTGCCTTTTTTGTAGTCGCATACATACGGGCTGCTTCCTCGATCTGGCCCGCATCAATTCCTGATATCATCTCTACTACCCTTGGGGTATATTTCTCCATCACAGATCTTAAAGCGTTAAAGCCTTCTGTTCTTTCCTCAGCAAACTCTTTATCATATAGGCCTTCTGAAATTATGATATTCATAATGCCATTTAGTAAGGCCACGTCTGTTCCTATGTTGTGCCTCAAATGCATCGTCGCAAACGAGGCAAGCTGGATCTGTCTCGGATCAGCAAGAATCAACCTAGCCCCTTTTTGCACCGCCTTTATTATACGTGATCCAATTAATGGATGCTGGGCAGTAGTGTTTGATCCTATAACAAAGAATAGCTCAGCCTCATCAAACTCAGGTATTGAATTTGTCATGGCACCAGAACCAAATGTAGCGGCCAGACCGGCCACAGTTGCGCTGTGTCAAAGACGGGCACAGTGGTCAACATTATTTGTCTTAAATGCAGAGCGCACCATCTTCATAAAGAGATAATTCTCTTCATTTGTTGCCTTTGCAGAACTAAGAAACCCGAGTGCACGCGGCCCATATTCAGACTTTATACTACCCAATCTGTCTGCTACATATTCAAGCGCATCCTCCCATGTGGTGGGGGCCAACTTACCGCCTTTCCTCACCAATGGGGAGTCAAGCCTTTGTGGTGAATTTATGAATTCATATGCATTCCATCCTTTTACACAGAGCATCCCTTTATTTATAGGATTAGTTGGGCTTGGCTCCACCCCCACAACCCTTTCTCCTTGAGTTATTAGATAAAGATTGCATCCACATCCACAAAACGGACATATAGATAATGTCTTGCTCATTTAGATTGCCTCCTTTATGTTTTCGATCTCAGGATACGGAAAAACAGGCCCGTCCATACAGCAATATTTGTCACCTATGGTACAATGTCCACATTTTCCTACACCACATTTCATCATCCTTTCTAAAGATAGATATATGTGGTCTTTTGTAAAACCTAGATCTAAGAGTCTCTGAACAACAAAACGGTACATAATAGGAGGACCACACATCACTGTATATGTATCAGGAGGAGATAGCGCTGCCTGGTCAAACAACCCGGTAACAACACCAACATACTGCTTCCATACGCCTTCCTCATCTCTGTCCACACTGTACAGATATTTTATATCTTCCCTATCAAAGAAACTTAAAAGTTCATATTTAAACAGGACATTATCAGGATTGTTTGTACCATACATAAGGATTATGTCATCGAATTCATCCCTTTTATCCAGTACATAGAGTAACAGGGAACGAAGCGGAGCAAGTCCAAGCCCTCCTGCAACAAGAAGGAGTTTATGAGCCTTTAGGGCATCTATGGGAAAACCCCTTCCATAGGGCCCCCGAATAAAAAATCTGGATCCCTTCCCCAATTCAAAAAGGGCATTTGTCAGACTCCCTGCTTTTCGAACACATATCTCTAAGGTATCCAACCGTGTAGGAGGAGACGATATACTTATGGGTGCCTCTCCTTTGCCAAATATGGAAACCTCGATAAACTGCCCTGGCTGATGTCCAAATGTTTCCCATGTAGTCCCGTCCTCAAGCCTTAACTGAAATAAACGATGGTCTTCAATCTGCGGCAAGGTCCTTATAATAGAAACCGGCCTTGGCTTATAGATATTCTCTGCACTTAGTTGCTTATTTGCCTCCATTCGTCAACCCCCTTATCCCATGTGTGTATTCATTATGAATACCTCATGAGATTTAAGGCAATTTCAGTACCATAAAAATAACTGATTAATATTACTGATTATGTTTTTGATATATCCCGCGATATCCATAAAACCTGGGGAGTATTTCCCCTGTAGTGGGGAAATACTCCCCAGGTTTATAAACAAGAAGAATGCTGATCTAAGGTGGGGAGCAAAATTTACTTTCTTGCATCTATAAAATCCTATGACCTTCCGGCCACTGGCAGAGGATGAAAATGGGAGTTAGATTCAAGAAGATAAGATTTTATTCACCACAGAGATCGCAGAGAACAAAAG